>CAKRNI010000105.1 GCA_934370915.1 uncultured Lachnospiraceae bacterium | reverse complement strand
CTCAACACGGCAGACGGGGAAGCCGGAATCTATCCGAAGCATATCCCGATGGTCGTCGCGGTTGCGCCGGGCGTTCTCAAGATCCACGGGGCAGACGGCGTGAAAAAAGCGGCGCTGCTCTCCGGATTTTTACAGGTCCTGCCGGAGAAGGTAACGATCCTCGCGGAAGCCTGCGAGTGGCCGGAAAACATCGATGGCAAGAGAGCCAACGAAGCCAGGATCCGCGCAGAGAGACGTCTGGCGGAAAGAAATCCCCAGACCGATATCGACCGCGCCGAAGCCGCTTTGAAGCGGGCGCTGGTGAGATTGTCGCTGGTGGATGAGAAATAAAAAATAGGACTGTGGGAAACACAGCCAGAAAATAAACAGCATGCTGGGAAGATGGTCTGTGAGCGTGGCTTGCGGGCGGGATTCCTGGCATGCTGTTTTTTATGTAATAGGAAATTTCGAGGAATTCCCTATTACATAAAAAGGCACATTCTTTCTTGTAATTAAAATGAGAAGAGAGGATCAGTTTTAGAGTGAAATGGTAAGTCTTTCCTCCAAATGATCCTCTCAACTTTATTCTGCTATGTATGAATATAAGCGGACGCAGAGCTTATTTCTCCCGCTTGGAAAGCAGCGGCTCACTCACCCCATCAAGTCCAACAAGCGCGAAGATCGCCGCAAGGACTCTCTGAGATCCCTTATAGGCGTCTTTGCTGTCATACCACTCGTCGACGGAATGGCAGGCACCGCCTTTTCCGCCTCCGCCGACGCAGATCGCGGGGATTCCGAGGCTGATCGGGATATTTGCATCGGTACTTCCTGCGCTCTCATATTCTACAGTCTCATTGCATGCCTCAAAGGCTGCTGCTGTGGCGCTCACGATCTCACAGTCCTTCGGCTGGCTTCCTGCCGGACGGTTTCCGATCTGTTTTACTTCCACAGTGATACGTCCGTTGTGATCAAAGCTGTCCTTAGATTCTTCGTAGGAACGCTCGGTTTCCCAACGGTTATTTTCATCCTCGACAGCACGTTTGATGCACTCCTGAAGCTTTGCATCAAGCTCTTCAAGCTCCTTTAAGCCGTTGGAACGGATATCGACAAGCATGGAACACTCATACGCGATGGCATTGATGGAGGTTCCGCCGTTTACGACACCGACGGAGAAGGTAGTCTTCGGCTCTCTCGGTGTGCGGAGCTCAGAGATGTAGGAGATAGCTCGGCCCATGGCAAAAATCGGGTTTACAAGGCCGAAGGCGCCGAAGGAATGTCCGCCCGGTCCGCGGAAGGTTACCTCGTAACGGTGGCTTCCGGTGCCGCCGTGGCAGATCAGGCAGCCTGCACCGTCAACGGAGATAAAACCGTCAACCTTGTCCGCGTTTTTCGAGAAGAAGTGGCGCATGCCGCGGAGGTCTCCGAGACCTTCCTCACCGACGTTGCCGCCGATGATGATATCACCGACCGGTTTTAAGCCGGATTCTTTGATGGCTCTTGCCAACGTAAGGATCTCAGCCAGTCCGCGGGTATCATCGCCGATTCCCGGTGCGTAGATCTTTGTTCCTTCGCGTTTCACCGGGAGCGGAGTTTCCGGCGGGAATACGGTGTCCAGATGAGCGGAGACATAGAGAGTCGGACCGTTACCGGTTCCATGGATATGGGCGTAAACGTTGTGGACCTCATCCATCACCGGGTCGAGACCTGCCTCGGTCAGAAGCTCTTTAAAACGGATCGCGCGCTTCTCCTCAAAGGGGCTGAAGGAGGAGATCTGAACGAGCTCGATCTGCTGGTCGATGGTGTGCGCTTCATCCTGTTTCAGGTATTCGAAGGCATGAGTCATCTTGTCGGACGTTAAAAGTGTCTGAATCGCTTCTTTCATGTTGGGAACCATCCTTTCTTCTGCTTGATATGGCATATCATAGCGCATAAATTTTGATTTGTAAATACGATTTGGACAGTATATAAAACAGTTACTGTATACAGATGAAAAACATTGAAATGTACGGTAAAAATAAGAGCAATTTTACATCTCGTGTCGTATTTTGACATCTTGTGCAGGAAATATAGAAATTTTTTGATAAAACTGGTAGCATGTAGTTATAAGAATGTTGAAAATTCAACTTTGGAATGATAGAACGCAGGTCCTGAATAGATAGGAGCTTTGTCTGCGCAGGAAATAAAAGTGGTGTTTAACATGGAAAACGATGGATAGGGGAGAATTGTGTATGACTAAAAGAAAATGGTATGAACGGGCATCGGCGGCGGTATTGGCGGCAGTGTTGGTATTCAGCAGCAATGGGATGGGACTGCAGTCCAGGGCGGAGATCATGGAAGCGGAAAACGCTGTGATTGCCCGGAAAATAGATGAGAAAGTACAGTCGGATTCCAATGCGGTCGATGCAGAAAAAATAAAGGAAGAAGAGACAATTCTGAGAAACACAGCGTCCTCAGCCAGCAGGAAGCCATCTGCCTGTGTAATTACTGGTTTTGAAACACTGAGCGACGAGATTCTGTCACAGCAGCTGCCTTTGGGAAGCGCAGAGACTGATATCCAGTTCCCGGATACGTTGGAAATAACAGTGCGGGAAGCAACGGATAAAAGTCAGGAGCTTTCCAGAATCACCTGGCAGCTGGATCCGGAACTAAGCGTTTATCCGGAATTCCACGGTGGCATCTCACAGGAAGAATATTTCACAGAGTTTGACGAAGATGGCGCTCCAATCGAAACAGAAGAAAGAACCTACGCAGACTACGCCAGGGAAAATGAACCTTACAGCGGCGCAGTCTATATTTACCGTGCAGTTTTACCGGAAGAAGACAATGATGGAAGACCGGTGAAACTGGCAGACGGAGTGGAGATTCCGGAAATTTATGTGACGATTGGAGAAGCAGAGACGGCGGTGTATGCAGCAGAGGGAGCGACGTATACGGTTAGCGGCACTGCAAATTCATTTACAGTAAGCGGTAGCATTAACCAGACATTTAATGGGGAAAATGCGGTTGGTGATGCTTTTAATGCAATTTTATCAAATAGTGCTGATAGAAAAGCGACCATCAATTTCAACAACGTTAATATTACAGAGGACAATGCATTCCCTGTTATCAATGAGAATTGTGAACTGACATTGACGGGAAGCTATACAAATGTATCCTATGCATTTGATTTTAAGGGAGATGGTCCATTTATTATTCATAGCTCTGCTAACATAGTGACTGGAAATAACCTGTTTGGCAATTATAGGCGGGTTGAATTTGAACAAAATGGCGGAACGGTAACAGTTGGCGATCAATGGGTTGCAAATTTTGACAGCCAGGGTAAATATGTTCTTAAAAATGGAACAGTCAATGGCGCAATTGGCGGTTACGGTGACTTTGTGATGGATAGTGGCACTTTAAATGGTTACATCAATGGACCAAAGAGTATCACGATCAATGGGGGAAACATTAATACAACATCTGGTCCTGGTTTTTATGTATATTCTGTGTACCTGCAAGAAGGTTCGGAATTACATATCAACGGAGGAAGCATCTCTGCAACGGGTCTGGTGAGTGGAAGACAGGAAGGACCTGCGATTGCAATTGTGGCTGAAAAAAATGCAACGATTGCATTAAAAAATGAAGTAGATATCACAGCGAAATCCGCAAACAATAAGCCATCAGCCTCTATCTGGTATTATGATTCAGAGGATCAGAAGGTAATTGACGCAACGGAGGTTACTGGATTTACCAATCCACTTACAATTGCTGCAAGAAGCGATGCTATGAAGAATATATCTCCATTTGCTAATTGGATTGAAGGAAAAACAGAAAATATAGATACTATAAAAAACAAGACACAATTTAAAGTGTTTACTGACACAAGCGGCACAGAAGATACAGCGTACAGCGGCTATGAACCTAAAGTTTCCAATACCTATATCCGAATGCAGGACAAGAATAATCAGCTTCCAGATATTGTAAGTGGTGATATTCCTAGTGTACTAATAGCGCGGATAGGTGATACGGAGTATGGTTATAGCTATTCGATTGTAGGACAAGATGACTTAGTAAACGGAAAAATCAATACGAATGAGATCAGTTTGAACAATCTGATTGCGGCTATTCTTGCAGCAGATACAACGTATGGTTGTGAGTTGAATGTAATCACAAATATGCAGCTGCAAGCAGATGAGATTACAGTTGATACAACTGGTACATGTATTACGTTAAACGGAAAAATCACTGGCAGAGTTAACGTTATTGGTACAGGAACAATAGTATTAGCCAGTATAGAAGCAGCAGGCGTTGATGGAAATACTGCAAGTACCATAGAGGTAATTAGAGGCAGCAAGATTATCAGCACCAATGGAAGCGCTATATCGTTAAGCCATGCAAATCTTAAGGTTCGTGACGGTGCAGTGATCACAGATAATTCTACCAGCGGATCAGGCATTTACGCGATCAATGCGTCCGGTCCGGTTACTGTTGATATTGAAGGTGGAACCATCACATCAACCAATAACGCGGCAGTGAATTTATTCATGCTGGGAGAGGGCTCCGACTATGCCTCTCTAAATATGAGCGGTGGTCAGGTATCTGGAAAAACTTATGGTATCAGACAGCATAGTTCTGGCAATACAAGATTGACCGGAGGAATGGTATACGGAGAAAGCGCGGATATTTTCTTTGAAGGCGATTTCAATAGTCATGGTCAGCTTGTGGTAGAAAACGAGATTCCATTCAGCACGGTGTCGATTATCGGCGGTTCAGCTATGAGCAATGTGCATATGGACTTGACAAATGCGTTTTTTGGCACTGGAAAATCTCTGCAGATAAACCTCCCATCAGATAATGTAAGCAGAGATACCAATATCAAATTATTCCGGGTACTGAAATCAAACTACCGGGAACTGATGAAACATGTTTCTTTCTCGGCAGGAAGCTTTGTGCCGATATGGGCTGTTAAGAATGAATCTCAGACAGACACAGAGACGGATATTTATGTGTTCTGGAATGAAAATCCGTCGACGGGAATGTATTGGTATGTTAACTATTTTGCAAAGTCAGGCGATACCAAACCAATTTACAAGGAATATCTGTTACAAGGCAGCTTTTTAAGTAGCGTAGATTTAAACACGGAAGGTGAAACTTTAGCTGGCTGGAAGAAAGAAGATGGAACCAGAATTGCAGATGATTATCAGATCAATGCGGAAAATCTGAATTTATATCCGGCTTATAAGGTAACGCTTACCGCAAATGTAGGGGACACAGATAAGACAGAAAGTTCCGCAGTGATCAAAGGTACATCAGGCGGTGAGACTGTATATTGTGTGGATTCTGTCCGTTATGAAAGTTCTGGAAGTGGTATGACAGCGGCCGAAATCGTAAACGCAGGGAAACAAAATGATTCCTATGTAAAAACAGCACTGGTCGATTCAGACGGAGGCTATTCCTTATCCGTGACAGAGCTTTCGCCATATACAGAATATACTTACTACCTAGCGACAGAGAATACCAATGGAGATTATTCCAATGTCACTCAGGTTACATTTAGAACGATGTCCAGGAAAGCGACTGCGGGTGATTTTCGGATAGCCCAGACAACATTTGTATATACGGGACGGACGATTGCGGAACGAGGAATCCCAGAGATGGTTTCGCCGAAAAATGGTGATTCATTTAGAATGGTCAGAACCTATTATAAATTGAAAAATGAAGAGGGATCCTATGGGGAGGAAGAGATAGAATCTCCTGTAAATGCAGGTATTTACGGCGTATTTATCATTGCAGAATCAAATAATCATGAAATCGGTCGTGCAGCCAATCTGCTTGTTGGAGATATTACAATTGAAAAAGCGGATTTAAACTCCAATTGGTTCAAACTGCCGGTAAAAACGATCACCTATGGAGAAGACGACAGTGATGATAAGATAAGACCACAGCTTCTTCCATCCTATCAGAGCCGGATATCTGGTTATGGAAAACTTGAATTTAAGCTTTATAAGCTTAGTGATATGACTGGAGAAGTAAGCCGAAACAGCGAAGGTCATTATGATGCAACACCGGATACCTATTATAATTTTAATGATTTGACAGTGGGTATCACATGTACTGGTGGAGAGAATGTAAATCCTCAAAAGACTCCGATACCGGTTGGTGATTATGAAAATATTTATATTTATCGCGGAACGAACCAGATTTCCCTGACCTGTGATTCCATCACTTATGGACAGAGGCCGGATCCTAAGGTCAATGCATTAGACACATCCTACGGTGTCTCTTATACCTACAGCCAGAACCGGGATGATGATTCCAGCTACAGAGCATGGAACGTCGAAAATACGGTAGGAACTTGGTACGTAAAGGCAAAAACAGCCAGGACATTGAATTATAAAGAGACAGAGAGTGAACCGGCAGAATTCCAGGTAACCAAGGGAACCTTAGTTCCAGTTGTGAGATCCATAGAGTCCAAAACGTATGATGGCAATACAACTGCGGCTGGTACCTTGGGGCTTATTGCGGCAGAGGGCAGCGTGATCCCGGCAGGAGATCAGGCAGCTGTGGATACGGATAATGCTGTCAGCGGAACCTTCTCCTGGACTTCCGACGCAGCAGGAACCAATACGGTCGATGTCACCAATATCACCTTAAGTGATAATCTTGCCAGCAAATATACACTCTCAACGGATCAGCTTTCCGGTGAAACTTTTGGTGATGCCAGAATACTGCCGGCGAAGGTGGATGAAAATGATATTGGTATCAGCAATTATTCGGGTGTCTATGATGGAGAAGAACATGGAATCATGCTGTTCCTTAAGGGAAGTACACAATATGAGCTTACTTTCAAAGACAAGGATGGCAATTATACGCTGACCAGATCAGAGTGGCCATACTATACCAACGCAGGTGACCATATTGTGGAATTCAGACTTACCAATGAGAACCATGAGCCGTATTATGGTTCTGGAAAGGTTTCTATTTCCCCGGCACCGCTTACAGTTAAGGCGGATAATAAAACCGTGACTTACAAGGATGACGCGCCTGCATACAGCTATACAGCGACTGGCTTTGTACATGGAGAAGACGAATCTGTATTGGAGGAGATCACCAATTACGACTGCGCATATACGGCAGAAAGTGATGCTGGTCAGTATGAGATCATGCCATATGGTTTCGTTGCGAAAAATGGCAATTATGATATTTCCTATCAGCCTGGAACATTGACCGTAGAACAGGCAGAACCGAAATTTTATCTGACCAATCTGGAGGAATTAAACCGTGTATACGAAGCAAAAGCCGTTGCTCCACAGGTGGATTCAGACAGCGATGGAAAATTAACTGTGATTGTCAGCAAAGGGACGGAGATCCTCCAGACGGCACCGACGGATGCTGGAACCTATACGGTGAAGATCGTTGGAGAGGATGGAAAGAATTATAAGGCTGGGGAAGCTGAGTATTCCTTCCGCATCGAGAAAGCGCCGTTAACAGTGACGGCTTCTGATCAGAAGATCGAGCAGGGTTCTACAATCCCGGAATACACCGTAACATATCAGGGACTTCAGGGAACCGACGACGAGCATGTATTAGGCGGAAAATTACAGATTTCCTGTGAGTATACCGCAGCCAGTCCGGTTGGTGAGTATGTGATCACACCTTCCGGTCTGACATCAGATAATTATGAGATCCAGTACGTTAAAGGAACGCTTTATGTAGAGCGCAGAGCCAGTCATGGTTCCGAGAAATCAGATTCCTCGGATGATTATCAGTCAAATGCAACCTCCAATGACAAAAGCTGGAGCCGTGAGGAAAAAGGCTGGAGATTATACTATAAGAATGGTTCCTACGCAGCAGGAAAGATGGTCAAAGATGCCAATGGCAGTACCCGTGAAAATATGAAATGGGTAAAACTTAATGGAAAATGGTGGCCATTTGGAGCTGACGGTTATTTAAAGACCGGATGGGTATTAGATGGAACTGACAATCGCTGGTATCAGATCGATGAGAATTCCGGTATGCGGACCGGCTGGTATTTTGATCAGTCCGATGACAAGAACTGGTATTATCTGGATCCGGTAAGCGGAGCGATGATGACCGGCTGGCAGTTCATCAACGGCAAGTGGTACTATTTCGCAGTAACTTCGGCAGCGCCGCAGTGGAAATATGACCCGGTAACCGGAAAATGGACATTTGATTCTAAATCCAGTGGCTGCCCTTACGGAGCGATGTATCAGAATACCCTGACACCGGACGGATATTATGTAGACAAGAACGGTGCCTGGGATGGACAGGAAAAAAAGAACAGATAAAAAGGAAAGCTGCGGAGCCTCTCTTACAGGTGTGCTCCGCAGCTTTTTGTACATTCGTGCGAAAATGCAGATCATCGCAAATGACCATATTCGACGCGAGAATGTGAGTTTATTTGCTGATTAAATATGTGACTCTTACTGATCATTCGTAAGCTTCATCTTATCAAAGAGATAGAAAATCAGGCTTAAGATCATGCCGACAACACATGCGAGGACCATACCGGTGAGCTGCACATTGCCGAAGTTTACCTTGATCCCGGAGAGACCGGTTACGAAGATCACGGCGGTCAG
>CAKRNI010000104.1 GCA_934370915.1 uncultured Lachnospiraceae bacterium | reverse complement strand
CAGAACCGTGGGACACACGGGGATAGCTCGCCTATGCTTTGCCCAATAGGGCAATCGAACGAGAAGCCCCCCACTTCAAGCGTTAGCTAAGTGGAGGGAGTATGTCACTGAGAGCGGTTATATGGTAACTGGATGGAGAGAGGATGGCAGTTATACTTACTATCTGAATCCGGTTTCTGACGGTACGAGAGGTCAGATGTTTACAGGATGGCATCAGATCGACAGCATCTGGTACTACTTTAATACGCTGACAGGTGGTCCACAGGGATCTCTCATGAAGAACGCGACGACACCGGACGGCTATAAGGTCGGTGCAGATGGTGCGTGGCTCCAGTAAAAACCTGATCATGTTCGGAAAGGTCCGTTATAAGAGGAAACTCTTGTGGCGGATCTTTTTTTGTGGTTTCTTTGTGGGAAATGTGTTAGAATAGATTGGAAAGAGCGCGAAATAAGAGATAGAATAATAAAAATCTATAGATAGAGTCAGGAACGGAATCAAAAGGGGGATTTCGGGGAGTGAAGGGAAAGAGAAACGTATGGGCGTTGTTCCTTGGGATTGCAGTTGCGGCGATGAGTGCGGCAGGCTGTGGTGCAGGGGAGAGCAGCGGCCAGGGACCGGAGAAGGTGAGTGCGGAGAAGAGGCTTACGGTGTATACTTCCCACAAGCAGGAGGTCTATGCGCCGATCATAAAGGAGTTTGAGGAGCGGACCGGAATCTGGGTGGAAGTGGTTCCCGGGGGAACGACGGAGCTTCTGGAGCGGATCCGGGAAGAGGGGGAAAAGGGATCCTGTGACGTGATGTTTGGCGGAGGTGTGGAGAGCTATGAGGTCTTTAAGGACTGCTTCGTGTCATACGAGAGCACCCAGAGCGATCATATCGAGAGTATATACCGGACTGAGGATCATGTCTGGACTCCGTTTACGGAGCTTCCCATTGTCCTGATCTACAACAATAAGCTGGTGGACGCGGCTGCCGCCCCGCGGGGATTTGAGGATCTGCTTGACGGGAACTGGGACGGAAAGGTGTCCTTTGCGGATCCGGGAAGATCCGGCAGCAGCTGCACGATGCTGGAGACGATGATCCAGGTCCTGCCGATGCGTGAAAATGAGGTTCTGGAACGGTTTGCCGGAGTACTCGGCTGCCGGATGGCGGCAGGGTCAGGCGCCGTACTCGATGAGGTGTCAGAGGGAACATATCTGGTTGGTCTGACCCTGGAGGAAACTGCGAAAAAGTATATTGACCGCGGAGCGGCGATCTCGATCGTCTATCCGCGGGAGGGAACCAGCGCGGTGGCAGACGGATGCGCGGTGATCAGGGGGGCGGAGCATGAAGAAAACGCGAAGCTTTTTGTGGATTTTATCGTGAGTCCTGATGTCCAGAGACTGGCTGTCGAGAAGCTTTACAGGCGGACGGTCCGCGATGATATTACCCCGGATCAGAAGGAAGAGGGTTCGATCATGGACTTCGATCTTGGATGGGCGGTGAAAAACCAGAAATCCATTTTGGAAAAATGGGCGGCGCTCATGGCGGGAAACGGAGGTGGATCATGAAGAATTTTATCCAGAGATCCTTCCGGCGGGAGCTTCTTGTAAGTTTTCTTGCGGTGTCTGTTCTTCCGCTGATTGTGTGCTGTGTGTTTCTGATCCAGATGTTTAAGGTGAAGGTCGGAAGAGATTTTGAAAAAAAGGATATGGAACTTGCCGGAGCGGTAGAACAGCAGCTGATGACGCTGTTCGACGCTTATCATGACGCGGCGGAGAAGCTGTGTACGGATCCGCTGGTTGCCGAGGCACTGGAAAAGGAAAGCTTTGGAAAGAAAAATGAAGTGTACCGCAGCCTGTACGGGGCGACCGCTGCATGCCGTGAGATGGCGGGATTTCATCTCTACAATGCGGACGGCTCCTGCCTGTATTCTACGGGAAACCGTACCTACGGACAGACACTGCCGGTATACTGGGGGATCCTGAGAGAGGCTCATGCCCACCCGAATGATCTGATCATCCGGAGTGATCTGGAGATTGGCGGTGATGAGGTCCTGCGGTTTGCCAGAGCGGTGACTGGAAATTCGGAGGAATGTTCCGGATATTTTGTGGCCACAATGACGGCGGAGCATTTCGCGAAGGCGCTCTCCGGCACATACAGCGGTCAGGACGGAATCTGTATCCTCAATGGATTTCTGGAGACCGTGTACAGCGTAGGCACGGCATCGGGGGAGACGGTCGGAGATGTTCTGAGAAGCCGTTTTTTACAGGGGGAATCTCTGACGGAGGTTTGGAACAACAACAGTATTTACGTTTCAAAGCTGGGTGACACAGGGCTTTACAGCGTCCTGATCCGTCCCCATGTTTTTACGAGTGATACCACGAGATCCATGTATACAGTTCTTCTTTTCATGGCCGCGGGAAGTTTTCTTTTAAGCGTTGGTGTCGCGATCGGGATCAGCTCCTTTCTCTCAAAGCCGATCCATGTACTTCATGATGCCATGGATGAGGTTCAGGAGGGAAATCTGGATACCCATGTGGACATGGAACGTCCGGATGAATTTGGGGAGCTGGCGGAAAATTTTAATATCATGACAAAGAGGATATCCTCTTATATGGAGGAGCGGGTGCGCCGCGAAAAGGAGCTGAACGAGACCCGGATCGCTATGATGCAGTCCCAGCTAAACCCACATTTTCTCTACAATACGCTTGATACGATGAAGTGGGTGGCGAAGGCGAACCATATTCCGGAGATCGCGACGCTGGCGGCAAAGCTTGCGAAGATCTTAAGGACCAGCATCTCAAGCGCCCAGTTTATCACGCTGCGGGAAGAAATGACACTGGTGGAAAGCTATGCAAAGATCCAGAAGATCCGGTTTAACGGAAAGTTCGATTTCTGCTATGAGATCGCTCCTGAGACGGAGGAGATCATGGTTCCCAAGCTCATCGTCCAGCCCATCGTGGAGAATGCGGTGATCCATGGGCTGGCGGACGCGGATGAGGGGCATATTTTTGTCAGGGCGTATCCGGAAAGAAAGGAGCTTGTGATCGAGGTTTCAGATGACGGATGCGGGATCAGCGATGAAGTGATCCGGCGGCTCGGAAACCGGGATAAGGAACAGGAGAATGGCCACATCGGCTTTTACAATGTGGATACGATCATCCGGCTTTATTATGGAAAAGACTACGGTCTCAGGGCAGAGCGGCTGCCTGCCGGTGGAACAAAGGTAACGATAAGAATACCGGTGAATGGCTCCGGAGAGCCTGATCCCGGTATGGAAAACAGATCCTGATGACCGATGGGGAATGGAAAAAGGGAAGGGGGGAGCTGTTATGATCAAGGTGATCGTTGTAGATGACGAGCGGTTCGTCCGGATGGGCATTGTCGGTGAGACGGATTGGGGCTCGCTGGGATGCGAGGTTGTCGGTGAGGCGGAAAATGGGTTGGACGCATTGGAACTGGTCCATAAAAAGAATCCGGACCTGATGATCTGTGATATCCGGATGCCTAAGATGAACGGTCTTGAGATGTTAAAGAAGCTTCGGGAAGAGAAAAATCCGGTACAGGTGATCTTTCTAACCGCGTACAGCGAGTTTTCCTACGCCAGAGAGGCGTTGAAGCTTTACGCATTTGATTATCTGTTAAAGCCTTTCGAGGACGGGGAGCTGGAGAGCGCGATCCTCAGGGCGAAAGAGCGAATCGAGACGGATCGAGGGAAGCGAAGAGATACCGGTCTGAGCAGATCTGTCCCGGATAAGGCACCGGTAAAGGAGCGGTATCCGGGAGCTTTGGAAGGTGACGGACCGGAGAGCAATGCCGCGGTGATCCGGCTCTGTCTGCCATTCGATGAGAATACCGCGGGCCTTACCGGATATGTCCGGGACGCGGTGCTTTACATGGCATCTCATTACGGGGAAAGTACGATCAATGTGGCGAAGATCGCAGGTGCGGTGGGAATCAGCGAAGGCCACCTGAGCCATTGCTTCAAGAAAGAGACGGGATATACGGTGATGGGGTGGCTCACGCGGTACCGGATGAAAAAGGCAGTGGAATTGCTTTCAGACCACCGGAACAAGGTATACGAGGTGGCGGAAAAAGTCGGATATAAAGATATTGCGTATTTTTCTAACACATTTAAAAAAATTGCGGGTGTTGCTCCATCGGAGATACAGGAAAAATAATTGGGATCCTGAAAAAACAGGCCGTTGGAGGCCGTCAATGGAAAAGGTAGGAATTAAAATAAAAATACAGGAGGAATCAGTATGAATGTAAAAATGTTTGGGGAGATCTGTGATGCGTTTGGACCGAGCGGATTTGAGGAGGATGTAATCCGCACGGTTGCGAAGTACTGCAAAGGTCTGGAGCTGGAAAATGACGCGATGAATAACCTTTATGCGCGTATGCCCGGTGAGGATCCGGAGAAACCGGTCGTGATGCTGGATGCCCATACGGATGAGTGTGGATTTATGGTACAGAGCATCAGAGAAAATGGAAGCCTGGAGATCCTCATGCTCGGCGGCGTGATCCTCACGAACCTTCCGGCACACACAATAATGATCCGGACCAGAAGCGGGAAACTTGTGCGGGGAATTATTTCTTCCAAGCCGATCCATTTTATGAATGAGGCAGAGCGGGCCTCCCAGTCGTTGAGTATTGAGACACTGAGCGTGGATGTCGGCGCGGTGAGCAGGAAAGAAGTAACAGAAGTATTTGGCATTTCCATCGGAGATCCGGCAGTCCCGGAAGTTTCATTTTCCTACGATGAGGAACGTGACCTCTGCTTTGGAAAAGCGTTTGATAATCGTGCGGGCTGTGCATGCATTATCGATACTATGACCCGTCTGTGCGGCGAGAAGGATCAGCTGGCGGTACGGGTGACCGGAGCGTTTGCGGCTCAGGAGGAAGTTGGAACAAGAGGTGCCACAGTCACATCCCAGATTGTCCGTCCGGACCTGGCGATTGTCTTTGAGGGATCTCCGTCGGATGATTTCTATTTCAGTGCTGCCCAGACCCAGGGGCATATGCGGGGCGGTGTCCAGATCCGCAGGATGGATAAGAGTTATATTTCAAATCCGGTGTTTATCGAGTATGCGGAGGAGCTTGCGAAGAAATTCGGAATCCCATTTCAGGAGACGGTCCGCCGCGGTGGAAGTACGAACGCGGGAAAGATCAGCCTGACAGCAAAGGCAGTTCCGGTCCTGGTTCTCGGCGTTCCGAGCCGGTATGTCCATACCCATTATAATTTCTGTGCGAAGTCCGACCTTGAAGCGGCAGCAGATCTTGCTGTGGAAGTGATCCGGGGACTTGACGCGGAAAAGATCCGGCATATCTGCAGACAGGATATTTTAAAATAAGAAGATCCCAGTGACCTGGAAACGGCAGTGTCCCTCGGGCGGATGAAGACAGAACAACAGAAAAAGCGTTCGGATCCATAGGAATGGATTCCGGACGCTTTTTCGTAAAAATGAGGAACTAAATGGGAAAACCCAGAGGCGGAGGTTTGTGGGGGTTATGCCTCTAATTTTTTCCCGGTGATCATCTCGTATGCTTCCAGATATTTCGCGATAGTCTTATCGACGATCTCCTGCGGAAGTGTCCAGTCATTGCCCGGATGGGAAGTGAGCCAGTCGCGGGCGAACTGCTTGTCGAAGGACGGCTGACCGTGACCCGGCTCATAGCCTTTTGCCGGCCAGAAGCGGGAGCTGTCCGGTGTGAGCATCTCGTCACCGATCACGAGATTGCCTTCCTCGTCAAGACCGAATTCGAATTTTGTATCGGCGATGATGATTCCCTTTGCGAGGGCGTACTCTGCACATTTTTTATATAAAGCGATGGTGCTGTCACGAAGAAGCTCCGCATACTCGCGACCCTTTCCCGGGAAGTATTTCTCGAGATGGTCGATGCTCTGCTCGAAAGAAATATTCTCATCATGGTCACCAATCTCAGCCTTTGTGGACGGAGTATAGATCGGCTCCGGGAGCTTATCGGATTCCTTTAAGCCTTCCGGAAGACGGATTCCGCAGACGGTACCGTCTTTTTTGTAGCTTGCCCAGCCACTTCCTGTAATATATCCGCGGACGATGCACTCGATCGGCAGCATATGTAACTTGCGGCACATCATCGTCTTTCCTTCAAATTTTTTCTGCTGGAAGAACTCCGGCATATCCTTTGTATCAACGGAGATCATATGGTTCGGGAGAATATCCTTTGTCAGGTCAAACCAGAATTTGGACATCTGGGTCAGAACAGCACCTTTGGAGGTAACCTCATTGTGAAGGATCACGTCAAAACAGCTGATACGGTCAGTAGCCACCATAATAAGGCTGTCGCCGTTGTCATAAATTTCGCGTACTTTTCCTTCTTTGATCGGTTTTAATTCCTGCATGTCTACACCTCTTCATTATATTTTCTTATACAGCGTTTGTCGTATCATGAAAACGCTGAGCGAACTTACAGTAAAATTACCATTAAATGGCGGTTTCTGTCAATATTCAATTTGCACAATATTTACATAAGAAAAAAGAAATGTTTTGGAAATGGGATTGTGTAAAGAATTTTGCAGGCTTTTAATAAAATATATAAAAGTTGTGCTAATATTTATAAATAAGATTTGCTAATAAATATGCAATCAGTTATAAGAAAAGCGCGGGCGGCTTGAACTCCGGTGTCAGGACCTGACGGTGGATCCTGCAGATCAGTATGATGGGTGAAAGATATGTGCGGACTAATGATGTTCAAATACATATACAGCAATATGCTGGTACTACCAATTCTGCTGCAGTAAAATATATGTCGATTCTGCACAAAAATAGCATAAATATGGAACAGAATTATACAAAATCACAGGATTACACAAACTATCGCAGTTTTGTCCACTGTTAAAATTTCCTGCGCGCCGCTATAATAAAAGTACAAAATGAGTCGTGAGAGAAACAAGATGACCCAGTAAATGAAGGAGGAAAAGTTTTATGAGAAAACGTACTTTGTCATTGGCACTTGCAGTTTCCATGGCGGCAATGTCCCTCGCAGGATGCGGCGGCGGTGGCGGAACGACAGCTACGACAGCAGCAGGCGGTGAGACCACAGCGGCGGCAAGCGAGGCGGCAACAGAGGCGGCAGCCACAGATGATTCCAATCTTTCTGATGTTGAAAAGATCATCAAG
The DNA here is from genome assembly GCA_934370915.1 of uncultured Lachnospiraceae bacterium. Classification (GTDB taxonomy): domain Bacteria; phylum Bacillota; class Clostridia; order Lachnospirales; family Lachnospiraceae; genus Pilosibacter. Next base: position 1,485 of record CAKRNI010000104.1, on the reverse strand, counting down.
GAAGCAGAAGGAATGTCCATGGAAGAGCTGGCGAAGAAAGCCATCGAAGAGTCCAACGGAAAGACCTTCTATGGTGTTGGTAACTCCAGCCGCGGAAAGAGCGCACTGCCGTTATTCATCGAATATCTGCAGTCCATCGATCCGTCCTACAAAATGGAATATGAGTGGCAGCAGCCGAAGAACAACAAGATCTTTGAGCAGCTGACCGCAGACTCCTTAAAGACAGAAGGAACCTTCGCGATGACCTTGATTCAGGATGGCAACCAGATCGAGTCCAAGATGGTTCAGCCGGGAATCTTAAAGACCTACATCCCGAAAGAGTGGGCAGAGGCAAACGGAACAACACCGGACGCATATAAAGGATTCCTTCCGTTACAGACATTAAACAAAGTATTTATGTATAACAGTACAGGAAGCGCTGAATATAAGAACTGCTGGGATTTCGTGGCAGAGGGCGTTCATCCGTTATATATGGATATCGATTCCGAGATCGTCGGCAAAAACTTCTTATATATGCTGACAGAGGATAAGTACGCAGGATGGTTAAAGGATGCTTACGATGCTCTCGATGATACAAAGAAAGCATATTTCAAACCGGTCATCGACGAGATGGCAGCAGACGCAGAGGACCTTGGCCTTGGTGAGAACGGCGCATACGCTCTCGCATGGATCAAGCTCTGGGTTGAGAACTACAACGAGCAGACAGACGATGGCCCGATCTGCAACACACTTGTAACTGATTCCGCAACAGATCAGGCTGGATTATTAGTTTACTCCAAACTTCGTTCCGTAGAAGAGTCCGCAGGCGTTTCCTTAAACAACATTAAGGTTGCAGCTTACGAGGACGGCTACAAGGGAATCGGCGGCTATGGTTACTGCCATTACCTCTTCGTTACAAACAACAGCCCGCTTCCGTGGACAGCATGCGCATTCATCCAGTACATGACATGTACAGAGGACGGCTTCTCCGCATGGGGCAAAGACATGGGCGGCTACTCCGCTAACCCGGAAGTTGCAGCAGCGATCGAGGAAACTTACCAGCACAGCAAGGGCGGCTACAACGAGGCCGGTGAAGACCAGTTCCCGTGCAAGGATGACCGTGGATATGACTGGTGGACAACAGACGGCGAGTTAGTTCTGGAAGATCCGGACTACTGCGCATCCGTTTCCTTCACAGTCGGCAGCTGGATCGAGCTTCTCACGAAGTACAGCGACTCTGCAAAGTAAAATAGTTTGACACTTTCGAGGGTGCCGTACATGTGTGCGGCGCCCTCATGTTACATATGGCATCTGCCGTAAAAGAAAAGCGGCATTCATGTTTTAAATGAAAGGAGCGGACAATTCTGTGAACAGATACAATCGTGTAAAAACATATTTTTCAAAACCGCAGAACATCATCCTTCTCCTGTTCGGCATCGTACTGACATTCTCCACCGTTGCGCCGATCATCGCCATCGTAAAAGATACGATCACGATCCATCCGGG
>CAKRNI010000103.1 GCA_934370915.1 uncultured Lachnospiraceae bacterium | reverse complement strand
CCGGTGTCATATTCTCAGCCATATCAATTCCTCCATTTCGTTTTTTCAATAACATGCCCGTACATCTTTCTTCTATTTTTATTTCCGCCGTCTTTGTCCGGCAGCCCAGATATCGAACTGTTATATATATAATACGTAATATTAGCACATTTTCCCAAAGAATTAAAGGGGGAATTTCACAAGTTCCCAGAATTGTTACCGTTCAGCCATGACCTCCTCTTCTTTTCACATACCTGTCTGTTCTTTCAGTTTTTTTGAAAATCATCGTCAAAAATTACTGAAAATCCTTTGACGAATTTCCATTCCGGGATTATACTGTGAATATAGCCTGCTAAATTTTTCACAAAATATATATAATCCGGAGGAAATGATATGGACAAAAATTCTTTCGATCTGATTACATTTGGCGAGATCATGCTGCGTCTCTCACCACCGCGTCATGCCCGCATCGTCGATGGCGATATCTTTGAAAAGCGTGCCGGCGGAGCAGAACTCAATGTTGCTTCCGGCGTTGCCCTTTTAGGACTCCGTACCGGTATCGTTTCCAAGCTTCCACAGAATGAACTCGGAACCTTTATCAAGAACCGGATCCGTTTTGTCGGAGTGTCCGATGACTATCTGGTTTATGATGATACACCGGACGCAAGACTGGGACTCTACTATTATGAGATGGGTGCCGCTCCGAGAAAACCTACAATCGTTTATGACCGCCATCAGGCATCTGTCACAAGAATCAAGATGAGTGAGATCCCGGAGGACATTTATCATTCCGCAAGAATGTTCCATACAAGCGGAATCTCCCTGGCACTCTGTCAGAATATGCAGAACGTCGCTGTGGAGCTGATCCGCCGTTTCAAGGCTGCCGGAGCCATTATTTCCTTTGATGTGAACTACCGCGCAAACCTCTGGAGTGAAGAGGAGGCACGAAAGACCATCGAGGAGATCCTTCCGTTGGTCGATGTACTCTTCGTCTCTGAGGAGACAAGCCGCCGCATGTTCAAAAAGACCGGCAATCTGACAGATATCATGAAGAGCTATGCCACCGATTACGGTGTCAAGATCGTGGCTACTACCCAGCGCACTGTCATCAGCCCACGAAAACACAACTTTACTTCCATCGTCTACGATGCCCGCACCGATAAATATTATACAGAGGAACCATACAACGATATCGATGTGATAGACCGGATCGGTTCCGGCGATGCATACGTCGCAGGCGTTCTCTTCGGTCTCTTAAAATACGGCGATCCGGAAAAGGCCATGCAGTTCGGTAACGCTACATCCAGCGTCAAAAATACCGTACCGGGTGATCTTCCGTCCTCCGACTTCAAGGAGATCGACCGCATCATCCACGAACACCACTCCACAGGACCTGTCAGTGAGATGAACCGATAAAAAAAGTGCCGCGAAAAGCAGATATAAGCTTTTCACGGCACTTTTTTCATGCACTTATTTACAGATCCAGATCAATAAACTCCAGATCATCATCTTCCTTCTCCGTTTTTGCGGCCGGAGCTGCCTTCGGAGCTGCTTTCGCAGCTTCCATTGCCAGATTCTTTGAAAGATTCTTTTCCATATCCTCCACGTTCTGTTTTACCGGTCTTGCCGGTGCGTCTGTTCTTTCGGAAACCGGTTCTGTTTTCACCGGTTCCCGTCTTTCTGCGGCAGCCGGTCTTCTGCGAGGCATCATTTCCTCTTCATCATCGAAAACCTCTTCCCTGCGGGCAGTTGTTCCGGACACCTGTCTTCTCTCCGGCGCTTTTGTCGTCTTTCCGGACTTCTGTGCTTTTTTCAGCTCAGATTTGCTGTTTTTCCGTCCGGACTCATAATCATCATAATCGTCGTAACCGCCCCGCACCGGATCCTTCGGCGTCTTCGGTTTTCTAAGCAGAAGAACGATAATAATGATCACAAGAACAATGCTGAGACCAAAGAGTCCGATCACAAAGAATCCGCGGATCTCATAGTCCTTTAACAGACTGTTGTAATCCTCAGCAACCTTTAAGTATTTGCTGCGGGCATCTGCTGCGTCCGGATCCTGGAAGTAACGCTGGAGTGTCATCTCTTTCTGATCGTAGCGGTAGAATCCCTCCTCGCCGTTCTCATTGCGGCCGTAAACGATGCAATATTCCGGTGCGGAATCTCCGCTGTCTTTCCAGATCCAGCCGTGAACCGTATGGCTTCCGATATCGATCGTACACTCGGCAAAGCCGTCCGGGAGTCCCGTTCCCTCCGGAATGCACTCCGGCGGAAGAACCACAACCGTCTTTTCTGCCATCTTCACGACAACATAGGCGGATAAGGTTCCTGTCTCACTGTTGTATACAAAGAAATCTCCATTGCCGGAATCATCCGTCATGTAAAGTAATGTAATTCCGGAGTCATCTGTGGCTGCCTTTACCGTTTTTCCCTCGTACTCGATCTCTGTGGCTGTAAAGCCGGACGGAAGTTCTGAGTCATCAAAGGTATCCGCAACCGTCCAGTTGCCGTCCTGACCGACAACTCCCGCGTTTGTCTCTGCGGAATCGGCACCTGTCTCCCCATCAGAAGCAGCTGCGTCATCAGACTTTGTGACAACGATGGTGTAGGTCTTTGTGGTCACCCCATCCTCTGCCGTTACGGTACAGGTGATCGTGTTCTCTCCATCCTGAAGCTCATCGTTTCCGCTGACAGCAACCTTCGCGCCGCCATCCTTTGCCGGTGCGCTGACCGTAACAGAGGTCACATCACTGGAAACTGCGGCTGTATACTCCGTTACATCTGCGGAGAAGGCCGGTTTTAAGGTGCCCGGTGAGATCGTGAGGGACGCCAGAGACGCATCCTTTGAGGAAGTATCCGCTGCATTGACCTTAACAGAAGAACTTCCAACATGATCCAGCGTGACAGCCTTTGAATCGGCATCATAAACCTCCTGAGATTTTACCGTGATGGAGGAGGTTCCGGCCTTTAAGGCCTTAAACTTTAATGTGAAGCTGAAGGTCTTCTGGTCTGCGGCTTCCGCGGAACCGATGACGCGGACCGATCCGGCACCACCGTTCGAGTTCGTTCCACTTACGAACTCAAGGGCATCCGCGTCATACTGAAGCATCACATCTGAGGAACCAAGAGCCGCATCCGCTGCGATCTTCATCGTCACGGATACCTGATCTCCTACGGATGCAGTCGGGTCGGAAAACGAGAGTTTTCCGCTGGCCGCGAACGAAACCAGGGAACCGGCCGGCAGCAGCATGACCATCAGCGCGAAGGCCAGAAGTCCCGCCGCCAGTTTTTTCATGTATCTATTCATATTTCTTTATCTCCTATTCCAGTATTTTCCAGACAGAACCTGATCTGTTTCCACAGGTTCTGTCCGAACTTCTAAGCATAGTCTATCCAGAAACGTAACTGTTCAATCCCTTCACCGCCGTGCAAAAACGTATTCCGGATCAGTTACCTGTCACAAGTTTTCCGCTGCCGGATGCCCCCTCCGGATAAGAGCCGGAGCCTGTATCAGAGGAACTTCCGCTCATTCCTGTCGATGACGTCACAAGCTTTCCAGACCCCGATGCGCCCTCCGGATAAGAATTCTGCGATCCGGGACCGGTGGTACTGAAACTGCTTCCACTGTTTGACGTACCGGTCGATCCACCGGGTCCCACAGTCGATCCGCTGCTCGTCGACCCGGCAGAACTTCCCGTTGACGGTGAGACTACCGTGGTACTTCCATTCCCATTTCCTTTCGCAATCGAAACCTGATAGGTACGTGTATCGCCGTTTTCAGCTTTCACCACGATCTTTACGATCGTCGTTCCGCCTCCAAGGTTTATGGTTCCCACGCCGCTGACAGATGCTTTGGCATCGATCGCTGTGGCACGGATATTGACGGAAGAAACAGAAGAATCCACGACGAGATCATATTTCTCCGTATCCTTATTAAAGGTCGGTGTCAGAGAATATCCATCGATCGTGATTCCTGACAGTTTGTTGTTCGGACTTCCTGTTACAGTCGGCTTCGCGCATGCGGCCTCCGGCATGTTGTTGAACACCGGGATCTTAAACACGAGGGCCTGTTTCTTCATCTCGTCCGTGTAAGCTCTCGCCAACTTTGCGCCCTCTCCGGCCGCGCCCTCCACATTTGTCATATACTGGTGTTTGTACGGGGTACTTCCCTGCACATTAAACTTCTTTAAATAGAAGGTATCCTGTCCGTTTTTCAGGAAATTCTCCCCGTAGTAGGTCGCGCCGCCGATGATGGATTTCTCAATGGAATTCCACGGTCTTCCGTAGCTTCCCGACTGGGATGCATACCAGAGACCTCTTGTGACCGCGGACATGGATCCCGATGCGAAGGCGCCGATATTAAAGAAGTTATAAAAGCCTTCATATCCGGCGGTCTTTCCGGAAATACTTCCTGATTTTCCGGTTCCCTGTTCCTGAAGGATCATCGCACCGAGAACATACGGATTGACACCTGTCTGGGATGCCGCCTTCATAATAATATCCACATACGTCTGTCCCGTCGGTACCGGTGATGTGTTGGATGCGCCGGTGTTATCGTCCGTGATCGCAGACGCGTCCATTCCCGGACCATACTCTACCTCGGGAAGTGCCGTTGTATACATTTTTCTCTGGCTGATCGTGGAGCTCACAGTAGATCCCGGTCCCTCAAGACTCACGCCCTGACTTCCGCTTCCGGAACTACCGGTACCGTTTCCCGAAGAACTTCCGCCTGATGTACCGGAACTCATTCCCGGTCCATAATTTTCACCCTGTTGGAGGTTGCCGGATGTTTCTGTGCCCGTGTTATAATTCACGATTCCTGTGTTTCCGGACCCCGATGTCTCCTGAACGCTCTGGGCCGCCGTCGTCTCATCCGGTGTCTTTTCCAGAAATGTTCCCGTGATCAGGCTTGTCAGTCCCGCTCTCGTCTGGGTATTGCTGTCGTAAGCGTGATGCAAAAACTGGAATACATAGGTATCATTTAAGAAATTTCTCGGATCCATATAGTAGGCAACGATATCCTTTGACGCAGCCACCCAGGATGCACCGTCAAAGCCGGTCCAGGTACCTGAATTCCAGTCATAGGCACCGTAATCCGTGGATTTCCAGGATGAAATGCTGGCCTTTGATACCAGATTGGTTCCAACCGATCCCTCCGCTTCCATCACATCGCTCCAGTTGAGTCCTGTCTTCTGTGCCTGAAAAACCCAGGTCGGATGTTCCGTGTGGAGTGTGCGCAGGGATGTCTTATAGCTTTCCGGAAATCCCTGGCTGTTCAGATAGCTCTCAAAATTAGAATCGTAGCTGTAGGATACCGGGAATTTAATAAAATCTGAACGGACATAACCTTCCTGTGTCCCGGAACCGGAAGAAAATCTGATCTTATACCAGATCTTTCCATCCGATCCCGCAGTCTCGGAAACAACCGTAACTGCTGCCCCATATGCAAGTTTTTTTACGATAGCCCCCGTTGTCCCCGGTGTGCTTCTCACGTTCAGGGTCGTGGCATTTACTGTTGCCGAACCCGTTGCCGCGTAGGCACTTGAAAGTCCGGATATCATTGTTCCGGCGTGGCCTGCACAGTCACCTAAAAGAACTGCGCCGAGCATCAGTGCCAGAATTCTTTTTTGTCTTTTTGTCATGTTATTTTTCTCTCCCACTGCCGGTTTTATGGTATTTTAGCAGAAAACCGACATCATACCCATTATAAAGACAAATGGACTTTCCTGTCAACCGCGTACGGGAAACTTCACACAAATTCCAAATATTGCCGCATTTTCTTAATGAAAAATTAAAAAAGTGCGCATAAAAAGTCCGGCACCTCCTCACGGAAATGCCGGACTTCATGTTATTTCGTCAATTAATATTTAGATTTACTGCAAAATTATACCGGATAAGCCTTGCTTTCCTTATCAGCAACCTTGCGGTCAACCTTTGTCTGCTGGGCTTCGCGGTACTCGAAGAAGTCTTTTGCTACAGCCGGGAACAGAGCATAGGATAATACATCCTCATCCTGCTGCTTCCACTGTGCGCATTCCTTCTCGAATTTCGGCAGCTGCGGCTCGATCAGGTCTGCTGGACGACAGGTGATCGGAGTTGCATCGCCGATGATCTTCTTCTGGACTTCTTTGTTGAACGGTTTTACCGTCTTACCAAATTCGCCCATCATGATCTTCTTGGACTCCTTCGGAACCATCTTATATCTCTCGCCGGCAAGAACGTTCAATACAGCCTGTGTACCAACGATCTGGGAGGACGGAGTTACAAGCGGCGGCTCACCGAAGTCTTTTCTTACTCTCGGGATCTCCTCAAGCACTGCGCGGTACTTGTCTTCCTGACCAGCTTCCTTTAACTGGGAAACAAGGTTGGAAAGCATTCCGCCCGGTACCTGATACTGGAGCGTCTTGATGTTTACACCGAGAACCTTCGGGTTCAGAAGGCCGCTCTTTAAAGCTTCCTCACGAATCGGTGTGAAGTAATCGGTGATCTCTGCAAGCAGATTCTGGTCATAGCCAGTATCATACTTGGTGCCGCGGAATGTCTCAACCATAACTTCAGTTGCCGGCTGGGATGTACCGAGAGCCAGCGGAGACATTGCGCAGTCAATGATATCGCAGCCTGCTTCCACAGCCTTTAAATATGTCATGGAAGCAACACCGGAGGTATAGTGTGTGTGCAGGTCGATCGGCAGCTTTGTACCCTGTTTTAATGCCGTAACAAGCTCAGTAGCCGCATACGGAGTTAACAGACCTGCCATATCCTTGATGCAGAGGGAATCAGCGCCCATGCTCTCGATCTCGGAAGCGATGTTCTTCCAGTAATCAAGTGTATACGCATCGCCTAATGTATAGCAAAGGGCGATCTGGGCATGTCCGCCTTCCTTCTTTGTTGCCTTAACGGCAGTCTCAAGGTTTCTGATATCATTCAGGCAGTCAAAAATACGGATAATATCAATACCATTTGCGATGGATTTCTGTACAAAGTACTCAACCACATCATCTGCATAATGATTGTATCCAAGGATATTCTGACCACGGAACAGCATCTGGAGCTTCGTGTTCTTGAATCCGGCTCTCAGTTTTCTGAGTCTCTCCCACGGATCTTCCTTCAGGAAACGCAGGCAGGCATCAAAAGTAGCGCCGCCCCAGCATTCTACTGCGTAGTAGCCAACTTTATCCATTTTGTCAACGATCGGAAGCATCTGATCAGTCGTCATTCTTGTTGCAAGGAGAGACTGATGCGCATCACGAAGAACGGTCTCAACGATCTTAACCGGCTTTTTCTGAACTTCTGCCATTTTATTATCCTCCTACCGGGAGATCTGCCCGGGCAGACCTCCCCTATATTAAAAGTTTCGGTTTCAATTAAACTCCGAAGATAGCCATGAAGGTACCGGCAGCAACTGCTGTACCGATAACACCGGCTACGTTCGGTCCCATTGCGTGCATGAGAAGGAAGTTTGTCGGATCTGCCTCAGAACCAACCTTCTGGGATACACGGGCTGCCATCGGAACTGCGGATACTCCGGCGGAACCGATTAACGGGTTAACCTTACCACCAGTTACCTTGCACATGATCTTACCGAAGATAACGCCGGCTGCTGTACCAAACGCGAACGCGATAAGTCCAAGGATAACGATCTTGATGGTTGTAACTTTTAAGAATCTCTCAGCACTTGTTGTAGCACCAACGGAAAGACCGAGTACGATTACAACAATGTACATAAGAGCGTTGGAAGCTGTCTCCTGTAACTGTTTAACAACGCCGGACTCACGGAAGAGGTTACCAACCATAAGCATACCAACGAGCGGAGCAGTTGTCGGAAGGATCATACAAACAACGATCGTAACGATAACCGGGAAGAGGATCTTCTCAAGTTTGGATACCGGACGAAGCTGTTCCATCTTGATCTTTCTCTCTTCTTCTGTTGTTAAGAGTTTCATGATCGGCGGCTGAATGATCGGAACGAGGGCCATGTAGGAGTAAGCTGCTACGGCGATTGGTCCCATGAACTCAGTCTGTCCAAGCTTACCTGCAAGGAAGATGGATGTCGGGCCGTCAGCACCACCGATGATGGAGATTGCTGCGGCTGCCTTGTCATTGAAGCCCATGAAAATAGCCATAAAGTAAGCGGCGTAGATACCGAACTGTGCGGCAGCGCCTAAAAGGAAGCTCTTCGGGTTGGCGATCAGCGGACCGAAGTCTGTCATCGCGCCTACACCCATGAAGATCAGGGACGGAAGAATACTCCACTCATCCAGTAAATAGAAGTAGTGAAGAAGTCCTCCAACGCCGTTAGAAGAATCTTCAATGCTCAGCATAATATCCGGGTAGATATTTACCAGCAGCATACCAAAGGAAATCGGCACAAGAAGAAGCGGCTCAAATCCTTTTCCGATCGCAAGGTAAAGGAAGATACACGCAACTAAGATCATGATCAGGTTTCCTACGCTTAAATTCAGGAATGCTGTCTGCTGAAGAAGATTCAAAAGTGTATTTTGAATGTATTCCATGTTAATCCCTCCATGTGGAATCTGCAGTCAGCAGAAAATTAGTTTAATGTAGCGAGTGTAGCACCCGGCTCTACGGAATCACCAACAGCAACATTGATTGTTGCAACAGTGCCGTCCTGCGGAGCAACGATCTCGTTCTCCATCTTCATAGCTTCAAGGATCAGGAGAACCTG
>CAKRNI010000102.1 GCA_934370915.1 uncultured Lachnospiraceae bacterium | reverse complement strand
GGTACTGAACAGTTACGAAACGGCAGGATATAAAGGAGGAAACAGCCATGAATATCATTGCGGCGGTAGATAAACACTGGGCCATTGGAAACAGGGGGAAGCTCCTGGTGACGATCCCGGACGACCAGAAGCTTTTCCGTGAGGAGACAAAGGGAAAAGTTATCGTCATGGGAAGAAAGACACTGGAAAGTCTTCCGGCAGGACAGCCTTTAGCCGGACGAAAAAATGTGGTCCTCACGAGAGATGAGGCGTACAAAGTAAAAGGATGCGAGATCTTTCATAATTTAAAGGATGCCATGGAATTCTTAAAGCAGTTCAAGTCGGAGGACATCTACATCATCGGCGGCGCTGAAATTTACGAAGCGTTCCTCCCGTACTGCGACACAGCCCACATCACATGGATCGATTACGAGTACATGGCAGACACCTGGCTTCCAAACCTGGATAAAGACCCGGACTGGGAAGTTACAGCGGACAGCGATGAGCAGACATATTTTGATCTCTGCTATGAATTCCGCAGATATGAGCGGACTGGAAAGAAAGCGCTGGAACTGGGAGAAGTATAGAAATTCTCAGATACCGGCTGCAGAAAAGAAGTGTGTTTGTAATCACTACGTTACGTGAAAGTGATACAGAAGTACAGAAAATAAAGGAAACTATGTTGCACATCCGGGCAAAAGATGATAAACTATTTCTAATATTGCCATATTTGCTGTAAGAACAGCGGGCAATAAGTGTGTGTGAATGGTCTGATATCCGAAAATGCATCGGAGTCAGATCTGCAATCAGTGTGTGATGGATGAGAAAGCAGTCATTGTGCTGCAATCGTATGACTTCTGTGCCGCAAATCTCAGGCGCAGAAAGACTCAGGAAACAGGAGGTATGGGATATGTACCCAATTTTAGAGGCAAAAAAACTTGCGGATAAGATCTATCTGATGGTCGTAAAAGCCCCGAGAATTTCCGCGAACTGCAAACCGGGTGAGTTTGTGATCGTGAAGATGGACGAGAAGGGCGAGCGCATTCCGCTTACGATCTGTGATTATGACCGTGAGAAGGAGACGATCACCATCGTATTCCAGACAGTGGGCGCGTCCACAGAGCGCATGTCCGCGTTACAGGCAGGAGATTCCTTCCGTGATGTTGTCGGACCGCTTGGAAACCCATCTGATTTCGTAAAAGAGGATATTGAAGAGTTAAAGAAGAAAAAATACCTGTTCGTCGCGGGCGGTGTCGGAACCGCTCCGGTATACCCGCAGGTAAAATGGTTAAAGGAACATGGAATTGATGTCGATGTCATCATGGGATCCAAGACAAAAGATCTTCTGATCCTTGAGGAGGAGATGAAGGCCGTTGCCGGAAATCTCTATGTGACAACAGATGACGGCTCTTACGGACATAAGGGAATGGTTACCGAGGTCATCAAGGATCTCGTCAACAACCAGGGCAAAAAATACGATGTTTGCGTTGCGATCGGACCGATGATCATGATGAAATTCGTATGTCTTCTCACAAAAGAGCTTGAGATTCCGACAGTCGTAAGCTTAAACCCGATCATGGTAGACGGAACCGGTATGTGCGGTGCCTGTCGTGTGACTGTAGACGGTAAGGTGAAATTCGCCTGCGTAGACGGACCGGAATTTGACGGACATGCCGTAAACTTCGACGAAGCAATGAAACGTCAGCAGATGTATAAGACCGAGGAAGGCCGTGCACTTTTAAAACTCCGTGAGGGCGATACCCACCACGGCGGATGCGGCAACTGCGGCGACTAAGATCGGTGATTGGAGGAAATGACATGGATGGAATGAAAAAAGTCCCGGTAAGAGAGCAGGAGCCGAAGGTTCGCGCAACGAACTTCGAGGAAGTCTGCTATGGATATAATGAAGAAGAGGCTGTCGCAGAGGCGTCCAGATGCTTAAACTGCAAGAACGCGAGATGTGTACAGGGATGTCCGGTTAAGATCGATATCCCGGCATTCGTAAAAGAAGTAAAAGAAGGAAATTACGCAGAGGCTGCAAAGGTCATCGGCAGATCCTCCGCGCTTCCGGCTGTCTGCGGACGTGTCTGCCCGCAGGAGAGCCAGTGCGAGGGCCAGTGTGTCCGCGGCATCAAGGGCGAGGCTGTCTCTATCGGTAAGCTCGAGCGTTTCGTAGCTGACTGGTCCAGAGAGAACGGTGTTGTTCCGGAGAAGCCGGAGAAGACAAACGGCATCAAGGTCGCTGTCATCGGTTCCGGCCCGTCCGGTCTTACCTGTGCAGGTGATCTTGCGAAACTTGGCTACGAGGTAACGATCTTTGAGGCTCTTCATGAGCCGGGTGGAGTTTTAACCTACGGTATTCCGGAATTCCGTCTCCCGAAACAGGGTGTCGTACAGCCGGAGATCGAGAACGTGAAGAAGCTCGGTGTTGATATTGAGACAAACGTAATTATCGGTAAGTCTGTAACGGTCGACGAGCTGATGGACGAGGAGGGCTACAAGGCAGTCTTCATCGGTTCCGGTGCCGGACTTCCGAGATTCATGGGAATCCCGGGCGAGAACGCAAACGGCGTATTCTCCGCGAATGAGTATCTCACAAGAAGCAACCTGATGAAGGCATTCCGCGACGATTACGATACTCCGATAGCAGCAGGAAAGAAGGTTGCTGTTGTCGGCGGCGGAAACGTAGCGATGGACGCAGCGAGAACTGCGCTTCGTCTCGGTGCGGAGGTCCATATCGTCTACAGAAGAAGTGAGGCTGAGCTTCCGGCAAGAGCAGAGGAAGTTCACCACGCAAAGGAAGAGGGAATCATCTTCAACCTCTTAACAAACCCGACGGAGATCCTGACCGATGAAAAGGGCTGGGTCAAGGGTATGACCGTAAGAAAGATGGAGCTCGGCGAGCCGGATGCATCCGGAAGACGCCGTCCGGTAGAGATCGAAGGTTCCGACTACACCATCGATGTCGATACCGTCATTATGGCTCTCGGCACTTCCCCGAACCCGCTGATCTCCTCCACAACAGGTGGGCTTGAGATCAACAAGCACAGATGCATTGTTGCGGATGAGGCAAATGGCCAGACCTCCCGCGAGGGCGTCTTCGCCGGTGGAGATGCCGTAACCGGTGCTGCTACCGTAATTCTCGCCATGGAGGCAGGAAAAGCAGGAGCGCGCGGAATCCATGAGTATCTGAGTGGTAAGAAAGCAGAATAATAAAAAGCAGGCCGTATACCGGGTTCGCTGACGTGGTCCGGCTGCGGGTGCGTAAATCATAATTATATAGAGAGCTGCCGTTGGAAGGGGATTCTTCCGTTGGCGGCTCTTTATGTTGATACCAGGGGCAAAAGGTCAGAAGTCAGACGCGAGCCTGCCTGCAGGAGGATTTTTGACCTTGGGAGCCGGCCGAAGCGAAGACGTGGGAGCACGTAGTGCGGAGCAATTCGGTATAGGAAATAGAAGAAACGGAGGAAAAAGAACATGAGCAGCCCCATGACCCAGGAACAGCGCTACATAAAAATGACAGAGACACCGATTTCACGGCTGATCCCGAGCCTTGCGGTACCAACGATCATCAGTATGCTGGTGACATCTATCTACAACATGGCGGACACCTTTTTTGTGAGCCAGATCAGCACCAGCGCGTCGGCCGCTGTGGGTGTCAGCTATTCCCTGATGTCCATGATCCAGGCTTTGGGATTTACCCTCGGAATGGGAAGCGGAAACTATTTATCGAGAGTTTTAGGAAGCCGGGATACGGAAAAAGCGGAGCGGATCGCCTCCACGGGATTTTACTCCGCAATTTTTGTGGGACTTCTGTTTGCGTTAATCTGTCTGCCGAATCTTGACCGGGTGGTGAGGCTTTTAGGCGCCACCGATACCATTGCGCCATATGCGAAGGATTATGCCAGATACATTCTGATCGCGGCTCCGGTGATGACGGGAGCATTATCCATGAATAATCTTTTAAGATTTCAGGGACTGGCGGTTTATTCCATGATCGGGATCACCACCGGCGGAATCTTAAATATGATTCTGGACCCGATCTTTATTTTCGGTCTGGATCTCGGAATTTCCGGCGCGGCGCTGGCAACAGCGATAAGCCAGTGTATCAGCTTCGGAATCCTGTTTTTCCAGAGCATATTAAGAAAAGACTGTGTTCATTTAAAACCCGGAAAGATCACACTCTCCCTTTCACTCTACGGAGAGATCCTCCACGGAGGAATCCCGTCCCTCTGCCGTCAGGGCGTTGCAAGTATTGCCACTGCGGCATTAAACCTTGCGGCAAACCCCTTCGGGGACGCGGCAATCGCTGCACTTTCGATCGTGAGCCGCTATATGATGTTTATCGGCTCCGCCATGATCGGATTCGGACAGGGCTTCCAGCCGGTGTGCGGATTCAACTTCGGGGCGAAGCGGTATGACCGTGTGCTGGAGTCCTTCTGGTTCTGTGTGAAGGTTTCAGCGGTATTTCTGACGACACTGGCGGTTGTAAGCTTTATCGGCGCGCCGCAGATCATGAGGGTGTTCCGAAAAGAGGATCTTGATGTGATCGAGATCGGAACCTGGGCGATGCGGTTCCAGTGCCTTACCCTGCCGCTTTCCGCCTGGATCGTCATGTCCAACATGCTGACCCAGACCATCGGATACGGATTCCGGGCGTCCTTCGTCGCTGCGGGCCGTCAGGGACTTTTCCTGATTCCGGCCCTGTTTGTCCTGCCGGTGAAATTCGGGATTCGCGGGCTGCAGTGGTGCCAGCCGGTGGCGGATGCTCTGACGTTTGTGCTGGGAGCGGTGATCGTACTCGGGATTTTGCGGGAGCTGAAAGAAAAAGCAGCGGAAGTGGATAATGAAACGCGGAATGTGTCCTGAATGTAGATTTTTGTGTGAAAATACGTATGAAGAAAGGGAGAGCAGCGATGCTCTCCCTGAATTTTATATTTAAGTTAAAAGTCCCATAAAATAAGGATTTTTTAGAACTTACCTTCATCAGCAGCCTGCTGTACGGAAACAGCAACAGCAACAGTAGCACCAACCATTGGGTTGTTGCCCATACCGATCAGACCCATCATCTCAACGTGAGCCGGAACGGAGGAGGAACCTGCGAACTGTGCGTCAGAGTGCATACGGCCCATGGTATCTGTCATACCGTAGGAAGCCGGACCTGCTGCCATGTTATCCGGGTGAAGGGTACGGCCTGTGCCGCCGCCGGATGCTACGGAGAAGTACTTCTTGCCTTTTTCTACGCATTCCTTCTTGTATGTACCTGCAACCGGATGCTGGAAACGTGTCGGGTTTGTGGAGTTACCGGTGATAGAAACGTCTACGCCCTCTTTCCACATGATCGCAACGCCCTCTGTTACGTCGTTAGCACCGTAGCAGTTTACCTTTGCACGCGGGCTCTCCGGATCTGTGGAGTAGCATTTGCGGAATACTTCCTCAACCTCGCCGGTATAGTAGTTCATCTTTGTCTCAACATATGTGAAGCCGTTGATGCGGGAGATGATCTGTGCTGCATCTTTTCCAAGACCGTTTAAGATGACACGGAGCGGTTTTTTACGAACCTTGTTTGCTTTCTCTGCGATACCGATTGCACCCTCAGCAGCAGCGAAGGATTCGTGTCCTGCGAGGAAGCAGAAGCAGTCGGTCTCTTCCTCAAGGAGCATTTTACCGAGGTTACCATGTCCAAGACCTACTTTTCTCTGGTCAGCAACGGAACCCGGGATACAGAAAGCCTGAAGACCTTCACCGATTGCAGCAGCTGCGTCTGCGGCACGGCGGCAGCCCTTCTTGATTGCGATCGCAGCGCCTACTGTGTAAGCCCAGCATGCGTTCTCAAAGCAGATCGGCTGGATCTTCTTTACCTGATCATATACGTTAAGGCCAGCATCCTTTGTGATCTTCTCAGCTTCTTCGATGGATGCGATGCCATAGCTGTTTAATACGGAATTGATCTTGTCAATTCTTCTCTCATAGGATTCAAATAATGCCATTTTTTTCTCCCTCCCTTAGTCCTGACGCGGGTCAATGATCTTAACTGCATCTGCTACGCGGCCGTACTGTCCTTTTGCCTTCTCGTAAGCAGTTGTCGGATCGTCACCTTTTTTGATGAAGTCAGTCATCTTGCCAAGGTTTACGAACTGGTAACCGATGATCTGGTCCTCAGCGTCAAGAGCGATACCGGTTACATAGCCTTCAGCCATCTCAAGGTAACGCGGTCCCTTCTTTAAAGTACCGTACATGGTACCAACCTGGGAACGGAGACCTTTACCGAGGTCCTCAAGACCTGCGCCGATCGGAAGTCCTTCTTCGGAGAATGCACTCTGGGTTCTTCCGTAAACGATCTGGAGGAAGAGCTCTCTCATTGCTGTATTGATTGCATCACAGACAAGGTCTGTGTTTAATGCTTCAAGGATCGTTCTGCCCGGAAGGATCTCTGCTGCCATAGCTGCGGAGTGGGTCATACCGGAACATCCGATGGTTTCTACAAGTGCTTCCTGAATGATACCCTCTTTTACATTCAGGGTCAGCTTACAGGCGCCCTGCTGCGGAGCACACCAGCCAATACCGTGTGTCAGACCGGAAATATCTTTGATTTCCTTAGACTGTACCCATTTCGCTTCCTCCGGGATCGGAGCTGCGCCATGGTTCACGCCCTGCGCAACCGTGCACATCTGTTCTACTTCGTGTGAATAAATCATGTTGAGACTCCTTTCAATATATGGTTCTTAATGCTCGTTAAAAAAATCACATCATACCCGTTTCATTTTCTCACAAAAATCATGTTTCGTCCATACCCTTTTTCCAAAATATTCAAATTTTGAGAAGTAATTTTAACAGAAATCGGAGTTATGACAGGACAGCAGAATTACGGAATTTCTTATAGTGGAATAAATTTTATATCACGGAAAACCATGCTCTGAAATATGTCTTGGCACATCCATATGTCTGGCATAGATGTTCGCGGCAGCAAGCAATTTCGTACTTGCATTGCAGGCAAGCAGAATCTTTTTGACATGAAAATCATTGTAAACCAGACGTTTCAGCGTTATACTTAAAGGAACGTAACTTCGTCTTCCCGGATGTTCAGATCCTGGGAGCACATAAACGGAGGTGGATAAATGGATCCTCAAAAAAATGCTCTGGCAGAACAGGAAGAACTGAAAATTCTCGGAGAGATCCTGAAAGCGTATATCGACACACCGATCGAAAAAGACGCTTTTCTGATCGGCGATCTCGGCCTCGATTCCTTCCTGATCGTATACTTTATATCGGAAGTGGATGACCGGTTCGGCGTGACGATCGAGATGCCGGAACATGTGGAATATATGACGGTCCAGGATGTGCTGGATCAGCTGAATCAGAAAAACTGACTGCCTGAAAATTGCGGACAGCATCGGACTCAAGAACAACTGCCGAAGAAAATTTTGGCTGGTGTCTATGAAAAACATAAACGGCAGCGGATTTTGGACATGCGGGGAAAGCAGGCAGGAAATATACAGGAGCATATATATGGAAAAAACACTTGAAGAGAAGAAAGAACTTGCGGCGAAGGTGATCGCTGCCCTGAAAAAAGAATACCCGGATGCCGACTGCACTCTGGATTACAACGAGGCGTGGAAACTTTTAGTCAGCGTCCGCCTTGCCGCCCAGTGTACCGATGCCAGAGTCAATGTGGTGGTCCAGGACCTCTATAAAAAGTTTCCGGATGTGAAGGCACTGGCGGAAGCGGATGTGGACGCGATCGAGGAGATCGTCCGCCCCTGCGGCCTCGGAAGAAGTAAGGCCCGGGACATCAGCGCCTGCATGAAGATCCTATGGGAGCAGTATCATGGAAACGTGCCGGACGATTTCGATGCCCTCTTAAAGCTTCCGGGCGTTGGAAGAAAGAGCGCAAACCTTATTATGGGGGATGTATTCGGAAAACCGGCGATCGTCACCGATACCCACTGTATCCGCCTGACAAACAGGATCGGTCTTGTTGACGGGATCAAGGAGCCGAAAAAGGTGGAGATGGCCCTCTGGAAGATCATTCCGCCGGAAGAGGGAAATGATTTCTGCCACCGGCTTGTGGAACATGGACGGGCTGTCTGTACTGCACGGACAAAGCCGTACTGTGACAGGTGCTGTCTGGCGGATATCTGCGAGAAAAACATATAAGAAAAAACAGCGGTTATTCAGGAACACTTCCGATCCGGAAGCCTGAGTAACCGCTGTTTTTGTCTGTTTAAATTGTTGCAGGTTTACGAAAATTTAAGATCACTCTGTCTCTTTCTCAAATTTCTCATTGTATTTCTTCTGGATCAGCTCTACGAGCTCCGGCGCTTTTCCGCCGATCGGTGTGCCGTTCATCTCACATGCCGGGGAGCAGAATTTTGTGGAGCTGGAGACGATGACCTCATCGGCATCCATCAGCTCTGCCATGGTAAATGGTGTCTCGTCGACGATAATACCGTTGTCCTTGCAGATCTGGATGATGTGCATTCTTGTGATTCCCGGTAAAATATAGTGGTCTGTCGGGTGAGTCTTAAATACGCCGTCCTTGATAATGGAAACATTGCTGTGGGCACACTCAGTGACAATATCACCGCGGTGGAAGACACATTCGCCGCATCCGAGGGACTCCGCTTTCTCTGCCGCCATGACGTTGACAAGAAGGTTCAGAGTCTTGATATTGCAGTGCAGGAAACGCGTATC
>CAKRNI010000101.1 GCA_934370915.1 uncultured Lachnospiraceae bacterium | reverse complement strand
GCGATCACAGCATCCACATACTCTTCCGTAGATGCCTCACCATGGAGATCTCTTGTCAGGTGCTTTCCTTCCGCGAGGACTTCATCCACTGCTTTTCGGATGCGGGATGCAGTCTCGTTTTCACCAAGATACTCAAGCATCATGCATGCAGACCAAAGGAATGCGGTCGGGTTTGCAAGGTGCTTTCCGGCGATATCCGGAGCACTTCCGTGAACGGCTTCGAACATTGCGTAGTCGGCACCGATGTTGCTGGACGGAACGAGGCCGAGGCCGCCGATCAGACCGCTGCAGAGATCGGAAAGGATATCACCATAGAGGTTCTGCATTACCATCACATCAAACTGGTTCGGGTTCATGACGAGCTGCATGCAGGTGTTGTCGATGATCTTGTCGTCTGCCTCGATCTCCGGGTAATCCTTTGCGACTTCACGGAAGATTCCGAGGAACATTCCGTCAGACATCTTAAGGATGTTTGCTTTGTGAACGCAGGTAACTTTCTTTCTGCCGTTCTTCTTTGCGTACTCGAAGGCGTCGCGGATGATGCGCTCAGATGCTTTCTTTGTGACGATTTTGATCGCGTGAACCGTGTTCTCATCGATCTGTTCTTCTTTTCCGACATACAGACCTTCGGTGTTCTCACGGAAGATCACGATATCCACGTTCTTAAACGGAGTTTTTACCGCGTCATTGGACTTTACTGGACGGATATTCGCGTAGAGGTCATACTTGCCGCGCAGGGTAACGTTTAAGGAACGGAATCCCTTTCCAACCGGGGTCGTAATCGGGGACTTTAAGAGAACTTTTGTGCGTTCGAAGGAAGCATACGCCTCGTCCGGGATCAGGGCACCGTTTCTCTTCCACTCATCTTCGCCGACATTGTAGATCTCATACTCTAACGGCGCGTCTGCCGCTTTTAAGATCTTTAATGCATTGTCCACTAACTCCGGACCGATTCCATCGCCGCGAAATACTGTTACTGTGTGTTTCATGTTAAAACTCCTCCTGATTTTTAAATTCCCAGCAGATCTGCCGGTATCGTATGTGTCATATGGTATACCTGCTCTTCGGGGATCCCATGATCCAGCAGGTATTGCATATATTCTGCCATTTCAATTTCCCAGTGCGGGTTTTCTGTCTGGCCGCCGTCTGTGTCGACCATAACATTTTTGTATCCGGCTTCTTTGATGATCTCAAGGTTATCCGGCAGATTGCTCTTATATGTTCCGCCTCCCATGTTCTGGGCATAACAGCGCTCCAGAATCACATCGTAGTCCTTTACCATGCGGATCTGCTCCTCCATGGTCATTCCCACGACCCACCATTCCGGATGGGTGACTACGATCTTCTTCACCCCAAGGTTTCTCGCCGCTTCCACCACCGTGAAGGATTCCTCCGGCGAGATGTGCGCCGTACCGAGAACCGCGTCATAGTCACGGACAAGCTCCAGAATCGTTTTCAGCTCCGGAACGATCGTCCCGTCTTTTATGACCTCCACGCACCGGCTTGTGTCCTGCTTCATCTTCTCCAGATGGTTCTTTGCCGACTGGGTCGGAAGCCAGACGACCTTTGCGCCCATGCGGAGTGCCACGTCAACGGCCTTCGGATTCATTCCGCCGACCACCCGGTTCAGCGTAATCCCGCCGAACATCGTGAAGTCATTCGTCTTCCCATGTACGATCTCATTGTGGCGGTTGCAGAGATATGCCCGGTCCACCGTCGATCCCTGATGAGTCTTGATCACGATCGCCCGCGCACCCACACGGATCGCCGCTTCCATCAGCTCGAAATCATCATAGGCACGAAGGCGCAGATCCGGATTTGTATGAACATGCATGTCGATAACACCCTTCATAAGATCCATTTTCATCTGCTTTGTTCCTCTCTGATCGTTTTTACTGTTGCTTTCTTACGGGAATCATTTTATACTAAATTTGTTATTAAAAAAAGCCCTAAAATCATATACCCGGTATCGATATTTCCGATGGCTGTTTCTGAACATGATCCGGTACCCTGCAGACCGCGAAATGGAGATACCGCCTATGATCCCGATAATTCTCTTACCGGCTAAACGACTGAAAGGAAAATATATCCTATGGACCTGAAGGAATTAAACTATGTTGTGACTGTTGCAAACGAGGGAAGTATCTCCCGCGCTGCAGAAAAACTTTTTATGAGCCAGTCCAGCTTAAGCCAGGCGATCCGCATCCTGGAGCAGGATCTCGGGACCTCTGTCTTCGTCCGTACTACCCGCGGAGTCCGGCCAACTGCCGCCGGAGACGCTTTTATTTCCCATGCAAAGCAGATCCTGCAGCAGTACCGCGCCGCATGCAGTGAAGCCGCAGACATTGAAAATCTCAATGGCGGTACCGTGATCTTCGGGATCAGCACCTACCGCGGCACGTATCTTCTGCCGCCGGTCTTAAAACGCTTCCGCGCCCTCTATCCGAACGTCCATGTTGAAATCTGTGAGATGGACAGCATTGACCTTGAGGACCAGCTATTGGAAGGTCTTCTTGACCTCGCCCTGATCGCTGCCCCTCCGGTCCGGATCAGACACGGCGTTTCGCCGTTCATGCGCGATGAGATCATGATCGTCACTACCGCGGATCACCCGGTCATGGAATTTGCCAGAACATGTGAATCCGATCCGGAACTTTCCTGGATCGATCTCAAGGACACCGCCGCCTTCGAATATATTTTCGGACCGCCCAATACCGTACTCGGCCGTGTTGGCCGTCAGGCTCTGCGGGATGCCGGAATCGAGCCCATTGGACAGGGCACCGATCTCTCCGCCTCCTTCGCCGCCGCCATGGCAAGAGAAGGCGCCGGACTCGCCTTCACCTACCGTTCCTGCCGCGTCCCCGGAGATCATTTCCGCTATCTCCGGATAGGAAAAGAAGGAATCTTCCTCGACCTCGCCCTGGCATGGCCAGCAGGAAAATACCGCTCCCGGGCAGCGTCAGCACTGGCAGAACTGTTTCAGGAGATGGCACCGGAGCTGCTGCAAAGATGATGAAAGCCTAAAAAAACATCCCCGGCTTATCGCAAACCGGAGATGTTTTTTTATCTGATATTCTTTTTTAGAAACGGATCACGCCAACCACAGTTGCGAGGATCAGTACTGCGATACTCGCCGGCCATACAAGGCGGAGAGAATACCGGATATGTTCGCTGATGGAAACGTCCGCAAGTCCAAGACCAACGTAGACAGCTGCTACGGATGGGCTGATCGGAGTTGCCAAAGTAGCGGAAAGGAGGAAGGTTGCGGCTACAACCTCCGGTGTGACACCGAATGGCTCTACTACGCCGATGATGATCGGGAGAAGTGCGTAGTAGAAGGCGTCAGTACCGAGGATCATCATGAGCGGTACGGAGAAAATTGCCATAAACCAGTGCATATGCGGAGCAATCGCTGCCGGAAGGGCATTTACGATGGTCTGTGCCATTGCCTCGACCATGCCGGAGTCCTTGATGACACCCATGAAGATACCAACTGCAAACAGAGTAACTGTCATAACCATCGCATTTGAACCGTACTCTTTAATCTTTTTGCTCTGTTCCTTGACACTTCGGAAGTTTACGATCAGCGCGATCGAGTATGCAACCATAAAGATGGAGTATAACGGTACCGGAAGATCCATAAAGAGAAGGACAAGCATAGCGACCGTGAGGATCAGGTTAAACCAGTAGATACCATCGTATTTGACCTTTTTCTCTTCCATCTCCTCCTCAAGCTCTGCCTGAGTCTCTTTTCCTGCGCCATTCTTTTTCTCAATGGCCGAAACCACGAACGCGATCGCAAAGGCAACGATGACGAGGCAGACGACTCCAGGAATGATAAAGCTGTAGAGATCTCCTACCTCGATGCCGACAACACTTGCGGCACGCATGGTCGGTCCACCCCACGGGACGATATTCATAACACCGTATGCTCCGCACATGGTTCCGAGAAGTGCCTGCGGGCGGATTCCCATCTTCTTACAGATTGGAAGGAATGCCGGAACAACGATCAGGAAGGTTGTCGCGCCGGAACCGTCTAAATGTGCCACAAATGTTGTGAGCAGTGCTGCTAAAAGGATTGTTGTGACGTTCTTTCCCGCTCTCTTGATCAGGAATCCGATGATCGGATCAAAGAGTCCCTTATCTGACATCAATGTAAAATAAGAGATCGAGAAGACGAACAGGATCGCTGTACTGAGCATCGTGCTCATACCGGTCTTGATAAAGCCTGAGATATCCTCGAATCCAAATCCTGCGCAGACAGCCGCAATCAGAGGAAGAAGGACAAACGCTACAGGCGGTGCCATTTTTTCACGGATCAATACGTACATCAGTACGAACATCAATATAAATCCTACGAGTGCCAGTCTCATATGTAATACCTCCAAACTTTTCCTGTAACTGCCCGGCACCCTCATACCGGGCAGTTATCTTTTGTCTAATATCCCACTTTTTTAAACCAAACAGACATTAGCATTATAGTTTTTATCATTCTTTATAAGAATTGATCAGACTTCCTGCCAGAAGGACTTTCTTCTCCGCCTCTGTCACTCCGTTGAGATCCAGCTCAAGGTCGCGGACAGAGCCGTCTTTTCCGATCACCTTCGCAGTGAACTTTGTTGCTCCGTCTTCCACAGCCTTTCTAATTTCCGGAAGATACAGATATTCACCCGGCTCCAGGTTGATCTCCGCCTCCGGACATGTGAACGGCAGGATTCCCCAGTTTACGCAGTTGCTGCGGTATCTCTTTGTTGCGTACTCGATACAGATATTTGCAAGACCGCCGAGAACCTTCTGACAGCTTGCCGCGTACTCTCTCGCGGAACCGTCACCCGGTCTCTTTGCGTAGAGAACGGAACCGATTCCTGTGGTCTTCATAAGCTCGTCCACAGAAGTGTCAACGCCTGCTGCCTTCAGAACCTGATAGAACTCACCGGCCTTTTCCTTATCACCTGCAACTCTCGCCTTCTCAAACTCCTGTGCGGCTTTCGCACGGCCCACGTACTGCGGATCTTTACGGATCAGAGTGAACTCGGAGATCTTGTACGGATTGGAGCGGTAGGATGCAGTCTCACCGGACGGGATCAGCTCGTCGGTAGTCGTTACCTCATCTCGGATCACACTGGCAACCTGAAGAAGAAGGTTCTCTGTCAGAGCCGGCATTTTCGGCCAGTCTTTGATGGACGGACCATATACGATCTCTGTCTCCGGTTTTGCCTTACCAAATCCATTATAAACGATATTGTCATAAATGTGCTCGTTAAACTCATATTCCGGTGTGTTGTAAACAGCCGGGCAGTCCTCCGCAGATGTCAGATAACCGCCGTTGAACGCGGTAGCCGCGATGGACTTGGAATCCATAAGTGCTACGGAAGCGATCTGGCCGTTTGCCGGGTTGGAGCCTTCACGGTTCGGGAAGTTTCTTGTGCTGTGGCGGATACAGAAATCATTGTTGCCCGGCGCATCGGAAGCTCCGAAGCACGGTCCGCAGAACGCTGTCTTCACACGGACACCGTAATTCATCAGATCATTTAACACGCCGATCTTATTGAGTTCGTACATGATCGGCTGGGATGCCGGATAGATGTTGAACGGGAAGGTTCCGAGACCATGGTTCATCTTCTTTGCGATCTGGTCAACCGCATAGATATTCTCGAAGGAACCTGCCGCGCATCCCGCGATCGCTGCCTGATCTACCTTGATCTTTCCGTCATGGATCTTGGAGTGGAGATCAAGATGGATGTCCTTGTTGTTCTCAAAGACTCTCTCCGCCTCTTTCTCCGTGAGTGTCATATATTTCTCCGGATCTGCGATGACATCCGCAAGCGGATAAGCATTGCTCGGATGGAACGGAAGTGCGATCATCGGAACGATCGTGTCGAGATTGATCTCAACGATTCCATCGTACATTGCCGCATGGCCCGGTTTCATCTCCTTGAAATCATCCGGACGTTTGTGGATCTCGAAATAACGCTTTGTCTGCTCATCAGTTGCCCATACGGAGGAAAGACATGCGGACTCTGTGGTCATTGTATCGATTCCGTTACGGAAATCCATGGACATGCTGGAAACGCCAGGTCCGACGAACTCCAGGATCTTATTCTTAACAAAGTTATTTTTAAATACTTTTCCGATGATGCTTAATGCCACATCCATCGGTCCTACCCATGGCTTCGGCTTGCCGGTTAAGAGCACACCGATCACGCCCGGATATTCGATCTCATAATATTTTCCAAGCATTGCCTTCGCAAGCTCCGGACCGCCCTCTCCGATGGAGATGGATCCCTGGGTACCGTAACGGGTGTGGGAGTCGGAGACGATGGACATGCCGCCGGATTTTACGATCATCTCACGCATATACTGGTGGATGACTGCTTCATGCGGCGGTACAAAGATTCCGCCGGATTTCTTGCAGGCGGACTCCGCATACTTATGTACATCCGTATTGATGGTACCACCAACTGCACACAGGCAGTTATGGCAGTTGGTAAATACACATGGCATCGGGAACTCTTTTAAGCCACTGGCATAAGCGGTCTGCAGGATGCCAACATAGGTATTGTCATAGACACCCATGGAATCGAACTTGATCTGCAGATGCTCCATATCACCAGAATGATTGTGTTTTTCCAGCACCTGATACGTCAGTGTCTGTTTTTTGCCTTCCTCCGCACTGCTGTCTGCCGCGTCAGCAGCTGCAACGATTTTTTCATTGTTTAAAATATAATGTTTGCCTTCATGTAAGGTTACCATTGTTTATCTCCTTCTTTTTATTCTGCAATTCGTCCCATATATAAAAGCTCTCCCTGTTCATTTCTTGAGAATTTTGAAAAGAATTCATCATATGCTATTCTGCTCTCTTCTGCGTAATTAGCGTGAGGCATGTGATCCACTATGCCAATCTTGACCATCGGTGTTCCTTTCGCATTTTCCCAGACATAGTATGTAATTGGATTACAATTATAAACACCAGGATCTTTGGAAAGATTATATTCTTCTATCAAAAACTTCAAAAAACTTGTTACCTCAGTATCTGTTTCCGGAAATGGCCAGATAACAGAAGTATCAATTAAATTATCTTCACTTCCAATTAACATGCAAAAAGGAACGTGACCGTCCTGGAAGTAATGTTTCTTATGATAAGAAAAAGGACCCTTTCCACCTGGAAGACTGAAACCCGACCAGGGTGAAACTGCTGTAAACAGATCCGATGCTGCCAGAGCACAATAAGACGCCATATAACCACCAGAAGACTGACCACAGGCAAAAATTCTTGTGTTATCAACTCTATGTCTGCCTTTAATATCTTCTATCATAGTGCGCACAAACTTTTCACTGTCAATTTGCTTACCTTCATAATTTCCATTCCACACACGAACACTTCGAAGACCATCTTGCCTGATCTGATAAAAATCAGCTGTAGGGAACACTGCAATAAAATTTCGCTCTTCTGCCACAGTACTCATATCTGTGATGTCAAAAAAGGTTTCTCCATTTCCTCCCCTTCCATGAAATGCCACCACCAATGGAACTTCATCATTCCCAGATGCCACCGCATCAGGAACATATTCATACCATTCTCTGGTAATTCCATCTACCTCTATTGTATGGTAAGTTGCACCGTTCTGCATTGGATTCCTGTAATAACGAAGCAGCTTATTTCCATATCCGCGATGTCTTCTTGCCGCGCCAATATACTGCCAGACATATTCCAATTTCTCAATATTCCAAAAATCAATTCGTTGGTTTCTGGTTATTCTAGTCTGAGCAATCAAATCATCATTAATTTTGCTTGTTTTTTTGATGTTCTGAGGAAGAAAAATTTCCGTACCTGTTTTATCATACAATGGTTCTGCCTGAGACTTGTTTTCCTGCTTCCAGTAAGAAATTACCTGTTTCTCTATTTTTCCTTCATGTTCAAATAGCATCCACACCGGAAGTTGGCATTTTTTCGAAGAAATAAATAACTCCTCTTCTTGACTTCCCGCTTCACTGTCAGACACATTTCCTGCATTCAGCATAACATAATCGTTAAAATTGCCATATGTTACTAATCCTGACCATTCACTGGTCATTTTCATAACCGCCTGCTGTGCAATTGATGCTCCATCACCAAAACCAGCTGCATAGATACAATCCTGCATTACCACATAGTATTCTCTGGCTTGAACATTTTTATAGACTGAATTCATGAAATCGGCATCCTTACCACTGAAATCCCATGCCCCATTTAATGTTTCCAGAATAACAAGAAGAATCTGATTCCTTTCCGCCAGTTTTATAAACTCTCCTGTTTGAAGAAATTCTATAGTTTCCAGGTGAGATGGCGGGGCAATGATCAAACATGGACAATTGTAATGAAGCCCTTCCGCAGCATACGTCAATACACTGCGGGAAACTCCATCAACAACCCATGTTTGTCGAAATAAGCCAGCGATCTGAAACTTTCCCGGATCTTTAAAATCAACAGGTAAATCAGCTCCTTTTTCCGGCAATAACGTCCACTCCGGATTGACCATTTTCATAAATTTCTTCCTCCTGTGCAAAATATCCCATTTCTATTACATTGGAATAAATCCTGTTACAACACCTGCAACCAAAGAAATCAAGGATGCTGCAATCAAATACTTTGCAGAATACTTCACATGATCTCCATAGGAAATATCCAAAAGACCAAATGCCATGTATGATGCTGGAATTGCCGGACTTAAAATTCCAGTATAGCTAACCATCATAAAAGTAGTTGCTACGACAACCGGTGAAAT
>CAKRNI010000100.1 GCA_934370915.1 uncultured Lachnospiraceae bacterium | reverse complement strand
GTTACACAAGAATCATCAAGATCGGTCAGCGTAAGGGCGACGGTGCTATGGCAGTTCTGATCGAGCTCGTTTAATTCGAACTTAATACGAAATCGGTGAAGACCGGCAGAATGCGTTTCATGCGTATTCTGCCGGTCTTTTTTTAGTGAGCGCAGAGGAAAAGCAAGCGGCTGCGGAGCAGACATTTGCTTTTCCTGCGCCACTAACGAGCAAACAGCCTGCGAAGCAGGCAATAAAGCGCGCAGCGCGAGTTTGCGAGTGAGCGTGTGGCCGCAATTTTGCCGCAAAGATGCCTCTGTTTGCGTGAGTTCCTTCACAATTTCAACACAGGTCGAACACAGATGAATCACAAGTTTCTGATAAAGTTATTACAGACATGGAACAAACAGTAAGAAAACTGAAAGAAATTCGGAAAACGTGTACTTTAAAAGTACAGAAATCGACAGATCTCGGAGTACAGAACAGTTTCTGGAGTTTAAATTTCGGGGAATAAAAATGAATTGCCGGTTAATGGCAGATCTGGCGGTTATGGTGGCTGAAAGGAGAATGGGAATGAGAAGAGGAAAAATGATAGCGGCAGGACTGGCGGTCTGTGCGGTGGGTGCTGGGATTACGGTGAATGCATATGCAGCCAGCACCACTTTTGAGATGAGAAAGAAAGCGGTGAGCCTGCTTGGAATTATGACGACGAGCAATTACCAGAAAAATGTGACAAGAGGTGAGTTCGCGGAGTTCCTCGTGAAGGCATCGGATTACAAAGAGACCGCGAACGCGGCAGGAACTGTATCTGTGTTTGCGGATGTCTCCTCAAAATCCCAGTATTCCGCGGCAATTCGGACGGCGGCGACGAACTCCTGGATGTCCGGATATCTTGGCGGAAACTTTAAGCCGGATGAGGGCGTCACGATGCGGGATGCTATCAAGGCAGTCCTGGCAGTCTTAGGATATACAAACGAGGACTTCTCAGGAAGTCTACAGGAGAGCCGCCTCGCAAAGTTCAAGTCCCTGTCCCTGGATTCTGAGATCTACCGTGATCTCGACGAGATCCTCACAAGGGAGGACTGTATCAACCTTTTTTACAACCTGATGAAGGCAAAAACGAAGGAAGGAAATCAGTATGGCAGCAAGGTCTTTGATCTGACCTACAATTCTGACGGCGAGATCAATACCTCCTCGATTCTGGACAATAGCTTAAAGGGACCGAAGATCCTGGACAATGACAGCCGGAACCTGAAGAGTCTTGTTCCATTCTCCCTGAAAGACGCCACCATGTTCCTAAACGGCGAGGTGTCCGACGAGAGTGAGATCAACGATTACGCGACGGTAATCTATTATCATGAGGAGACAAAGATGATTTTCGCTTACTCCAACGGCGGTGAGAACAAAGGTGCCACAGAGGGACGGATCAAGGCGATCTACTACGATTCCAGCGACCCGTTTACCCCGGTGAAGGTAGTCTTAAACACCGATTACCAGGACAACGGCGGTGAGGGCGATGAGTTCCAGATCAGCGGATCGGAGCTCCAGTACCTGTTCTCTGTTTATGGAGAGTTTGAGGTGGATGACAAGGTCGCAATCGTGTGGGAGAAGAGTGGAAGTGATGAGAATGCGACATATACGGTTGTAGACGTTGTTGGAGATTATTAATTAGTTGCGAATATACATACAATACGTAAAATAGAGATACTGCAGAGGAAACGTGAATAGAGAAAATTCAGGGTTACTTTTCATGAGTAGGAATTTTCTGAACTGAAAATTCCGTATGATACCGTTATGACCGCGGATTTTGCCGATTCGGAATGCGAAGCATCGGCAAAATCCTGTTACAGTGCGCGGGCATGGAGTGCCCGCGTACTGTAACAATTCAGGTTTGGAACATAGTTAAGAGAAGCGGAAGATTTCAATAGACAGGAAAGGAACGAGTATGGAGAACGAAAAGGTGGCTGTAGAGAAGAAACGGAAAAAACGGAAAGGAAAAAGCGGAAAAGTAGTGATCCTGCTTCTGGCGGTTCTGGCAGCGCTGCTTGGCGGATTTTTCCTCTATAAGAAAAGAAGCGGAGACCAGAGAAGTCAGGGCGAGCAGTCCGTGTCAACGACGACGGTGAAGCGGATGGACATCACCTCAGAACTCACGGCGTCAAGTTCCCTGTCCCCGAAGGACACCTATGAGGTGACATCACTGGTGGAAGGCGAGGTCATCGAGGCGAACTTCGAGGAGGGCGATGTGGTGGAAAAAGGCCAGATCCTCTACCGGATCGACGCGTCTTCCATGGATTCTGATCTGAGCTCTGCCCAGACCAGCCTTCAGAGAGCGAAGGAGAGTGCCCAGACGGCACAGTCCGATTACACTGAGGAGACGGCAAGACTTGCAGGAAATACATACCGTTCCACAGCGTCCGGATATATCAGGACTCTCTATATCAAAGAGGGCGATAAGGTAAACAACGGAACGAAGATCGCGGATCTCTATGATGATTCCGTCATGAAGATCACAGTCCCGTTCCTCTCCGGCGAGGCGGCGGAGATCAACGTGGGTGATGAGGCGGCAGTGACATTGGAGGACACCGGCGAGCAGATCTCCGGTACCGTCACGGTTGTCAGCAGCATGGAGGAGACACTTTCCGGCGGACGCCTCGTGAAGAACGTGACCGTTGAGGTATCCAATCCAGGCGGACTCACGACAGACACTGCGGCATCCGTAAAAGTCAACGGTTTTGTCTGCAGTGCCGAGGGAACCTTCACAGCGAAGACGGAGACGACTCTGAGCGTGGAAGTTTCCGGAAACAAGAGCCTTGAGATCGAGAATCTTCTGATCCATGAAGGTTCTTATGTGGAGAAAAACTCTGAGCTGTTCCAGGTGACCGCGAAGACGGCGGAAGAGTACTTAAAGGAATTCAAGGACGCAGTGGAGAGTGCGGATGACAACCTGGAAAACGCGGAGAACAAGCTGAGCAACACTCAGGACAGTGTGGACGACTATACGATCACAGCGCCGATCTCGGGGACAGTGATCACGAAAAATGTGAAGGTTGGGGATAAGATCTCCAAGAGCTCCAGCGGAACGACCACCATGGCGGTGATCTACGACCTGTCCACCATGACATTGGAGATGTCCGTGGATGAACTCGATGTCTCGAGCGTCAAGGTTGGCCAGTCCGTGGAGATCACAGCGGATGCGGTGGAAGGCGAGACATTTACAGGAACCGTCACAAATGTGAGTCTGCAGAGCAGTTACTCCAACGGTGTTACAAACTATCCGGTGACAGTGACTCTGGACGATACGGGAAGTCTTCTTCCGGGCATGAACGTGGACGCGAAAATCATTCTCGACAGTTCCGAGAATGCTCTTGTGATCCCGGCCAGTGCGCTGATGCGTGGAAACAGAGTGTATGTGAAGAAGAACTCCGGTTCCGGTAAATCCGGCAGCAGCAATGTCCCGGACGGCTTTGAGGCAGTACAGGTGACCACAGGCATCATCAACGATGATTACGTTGAGATCCTCTCCGGTCTCTCCGAGGGCGACGAGGTCTATGTTTCTTCCGATTCCGGAAGTTCGACGCAGACCAATCAGATGCAGATGGGCGGCATGGGCGGTCCTGGCGGTGACATGGGCGGCGGCGCACCGGGCGGTCCTGGCGGAAACAGCGGAAATGGCGGCGGCAACGGCGGTGGACGCAGATCCCAGTAACGCATAGGAGATAAATTGCATGGAAAAAACTGAATTCTTAACACTAACAGATACCGCAGAGCAGGAAAACATATCTGACGAGCCAATGAAACAGGAAGAGGCAGTTTCAGAAGTTCATGAAGCGCTGGAAACACAGGAACCGCTGATTGAACTGCGAAATATCTACAAGATCTACTACATGGGCGACGAGGAAGTCCACGCCAATGACGGCATCAGCCTTTCCATCAGGAAAGGCGAGTTCGTAGCGATTGTCGGCAAGTCCGGAAGCGGAAAATCCACTCTGATGAACATCATCGGCGCCCTGGACGTCCCGACGGAAGGCGAGTATTTTCTTGGCGGCGAGGACGTGGCGGATATGTCCGACAACGAGCTGGCGGAGATCAGAAACCGTATGATCGGTTTTATCTTCCAGCAGTACAACCTGCTCTCAAAGTTAAATCTCCTGGAGAACGTGGAGCTTCCGCTTCTCTATGCCGGTTATGATAAAAAGGAACGTCGGGAGCGGGCTATGAATTCCCTGAAAAGGGTTGGACTTGAAGAAAAATGGAAGAATCTTCCGAACCAGCTCTCCGGCGGCCAGCAGCAGAGAGTCTCCATCGCCCGGGCTCTCGCAGGGGATCCGTCCTTAATCCTGGCGGATGAGCCCACGGGTGCCTTGGACTCCAGGACAGGCCGGGAGGTGCTGGACTTTTTAAAGAAACTCAATGAAGAAGGAAACACGATCGTCATGATCACCCATGACAGCTCCATCGCTCTCGAGGCGAAGCGGGTGGTGCGGATCCATGACGGAAAGATCAATTTTGACGGGGATGTGAAAGAGTATGCTGCAATCATTTAAAATGGCGCTAAAAAGTATCTGGGGCAACAAAATGCGATCCTTTCTCACGATGCTCGGAATCATCATCGGTGTCGCATCAGTCATCATTCTGGTCAGCATCGTCAACGGCTATATGTCCTACATGGTGGAGAGCTTTTCCTCCATGGGTGTAAACCAGATCACGGTCCAGTACAAGGCGGTGGACTCAAGAACAATCAACGTGGACGAATTTTATGAATTTTACGAGGAACACTCAGACCTTTATGAGAACATGTCCCCAAACGTGTCCGTCAGCGTGACGGTAAAACATGACTCCGACACCATGGATTCCACAAGTGTCGGCGGCTACAGCGAGGATTATCTGGCAATCAAGGACTACGAGATCGAGTACGGCAGAAATCTCCAGTACTCAGACATGGAGGCAAGGAGAAAAGTTGCAGTCATCGGTGCCTACGTGGCGGAGGAGCTTTATGGCGATTCGCGGAACGCGGTGGGTGATACCATAAAATTAAATGGTGACAATTATACCATCGTCGGCGTTGCGGAACGGCAGACGGAGAGCAGTTCTGAGTTTGACGACGGGTGTACGGACGACTTTGTGTGGATTCCATATTCCAGAGCTGTAAAGATGGCGAGAAATGCGGTGATCAACAACTATATCTTCACATCGCGGGATATCAATGACACGGAAGCATGCACGGCGGAGCTTAAAAATTTCCTCTATGAGAAAATGAAAAGTGAAAACCTCTACACGGTAACGGCCATGAGCTCGCTTCTTGATTCCCTGAATGAGCAGATTGCCATGATGAGTCTGATGTTAGGTGGAATCGCCGGGATCTCCCTTTTAGTTGCCGGTGTGGGTGTCATGAACATCATGCTGGTGTCTGTGACGGAGCGGACCAGAGAGATCGGTATCCGGAAGGCCCTTGGCGCGAAAAAAAGCGTGATTCTTCAGCAGTTTGTCATAGAGGCGCTGGTTACAAGCGCCATCGGCGGAGTCATCGGGATCATGATCGGTGCGCTGGCCAGCACAGGAATCGGCGCCCTCATGGGAATCGACGCGCCGCCGACCATGACGGCAGTTGTAATCTCGTTTAGCGTTTCGGTTGCCATCGGACTGATCTTCGGTTACATGCCGGCGAGCCGGGCGGCGAAGCTGAACCCGATCGACGCGCTGAGGACGGATTAAAATCGTACAGAAAATGGCAGAGCCACCGATAAATATGGGAAATGGAAGTATGACCGGAAAATGTGTATTTTAAGCACAAATTTGCCACGAATCTGCCGCTAAAAGACAGAATATCTTAAGTTGACGGAAGTGTTTGTCCACCCTTATAATATAGTTAAAAGAAAGCAACCTGCAATAAAACAGAAAAATCAAAGAACACATAAAATTTAATTTGATGCATGTATTTTTCGAAATTTTAAAGTAATTGATAATTCTGTAAATTGCGGAGCAAATATGGGGGAGGGAATCATATGGCAGAAAGAAAATGGAAGAAATTCAGTGCATGGATGATTGCCTGGGTCATGGCAGTCGTGTTTACGGTATCCGGGGCGCAGACAGCGTTTGCGGCGGCCAGTTATGTAGGCAGTATCAGTATCACATTAGACGTCACACCGACGGTGGGAGAATCCCTGCCGGATCTGGATGTGGGATACAATTCTGACAACTGTGAGGTATCGATCCCGAACAATGACAGATATGATATCGTTTCCGCAAAATGGACATCATCAAAATCTGATGTCAAGATCGGCGGAATGTATACGTTAAAGGTCACATTGAAGGCTTTAAATAATTACAGGTTCAGCAGCAGCGCCTATACCTCTTCGAAGGTAAAGGTAAAGAACGGAACCTTCGTGAGTGCTTCGAGAACGTCTGCCGACCGTCTTGTCGTAACAGTAAAGACAAGACCGGCAAAGGGTGATCTGGAAGCGCCGGGAGAGGCATACTGGGTCACTGAGAAATCCGGAAGCTCCGATCTTGGACTTGCAAAGTGGGAAGCTGTCGAGGACGCATCCTATGAGGCGTATCTCTATCGCGGAAATAAAGTTGTTTATAAGAGCGGTGAGATCCATGTGAGCAATTATGATTTCTTCCCGTATATGACATCAAAGGGAACGTACACCTTCAAGGTCCGCGCCCTCCCGTCAAATGATGAAGTGGCAAAATATGCTTCCAGGAGCGAATGGACGACTTCGGATGAGGTCTACATCGATGAGAGTGACGCGGCGAGAGCAGCGAGAAGAAATCCGTCCGGCAATCATACAGGCAGCGGAAATAATTCCGGCAGCTCCCAGCCGGCTCCATCGGATCCAAACACAGTGGGCTGGATCAAGGACGGGGACCGCTGGTACTATCGTTACCCCGATGGAACTTATTTAAAGAACAACTGGGGCTATATCGGAAACGTATGGTATCTCTTCGACGCCAACGGAATGATGCTCACGGGCTGGCAGATGAAGAATGGCGTGTATTATTATATGAATGCTGACGGAAAGATGCAGACCGGCTGGCTCCTCTATAATAATGTATGGTATTACCTTGCCGACAGCGGTGCGATGTTGACCGGCTGGATCACGCTTGGGGATAAGACGTATTATCTTGGAAGTGACGGTGGAATGCTGACCGGCTGGCAGACGATCGACGGACAGGTCTATTATCTGCACCCGGACGGACACCGGGCAGCAAACGAAGTGATCGATACCTTTTACGTGGATCAGGATGGAATCTGGAGAAAACCACAGTAAAGGATCAGTAGGAAAAGTAGCAGAAGAAAATTCCGGATACGTCCGGCAGTTGCCAGACAGGCAGGAAAGGAGTGCATTATGAGACAGAAACATTTTGGAAAATGGCTTGCGGCAGCAGGAATTCTGATGGCAATGACAATATGGCTGGCTCTTCCTGCACTGGCTGCGCAGACAGTAAGCTCCGTGCGGATCACATTCACGGATAAATATACGGATCCAGGTGTGATCTCGGAACCGGATATCACATGTAGTACCTTCGGGATTGAGATCGCATCTGTGGAGTGGAGCAGGGATGTGGAAAAATGGAATCCGGGAACGAAAGTGACAGCGACGCTGCTCCTGTCCTCGGACAGAAAGGAATTTTCTTCCAGCTATGGATCAAAATCCTGTCAGATTTACGGCGCAACCCTCAGCAAAGCAGTAAAAGAGAATGACAATTTAAAGGTTACAGTTACTTACTATCCGGTAGTCTGGCTGGAAGCTCCGGAGGAAGCCGGCTGGAGCGCTTCGAACCATATGAAAGCAGTCTGGAAGAAAGCTGATTACGCGACGGGATATCAGATCCGTCTTTACCGGGATGACTATTATCTGCGAACCATCGACGTGACGGGAACCAGTAAGGATCTCTCCGAATATATGAGCAGGGAAGGAAATTATTACTATGAGATCCGCGCGGTGGGAAAGACAACGAACGACGCGAAGTATCGCAGGAGCAGTGATTATATTACATCCTCTGACCGGTATCTGGATGATCTCGGCGACACAGAAGGCAGATGGAAGAATTACGCGGACGGAAAGAAGTATGTGGACGAGAATGGCCAGATCGTGATCTCCCAGTGGTACCGGATCCTCGGAACCTGGTATTATTTCGATGAAAACGGATATATGGTGACAGGCTGGAGAATGGTAAATAATAAATGGTACTACCTTGGAAATGACGGAAAGATGGTAATAGGCTGGAAGCAGATCGGCGGTGTCTGGTACTACATGGATGCCGATGGAGCGATGGCAACAGGCTGGCGTCAGACAGCACCGGGACAGTGGTATTACCTGAACGCGAACGGAGCGATGGCAGCGTCCACAGTGATCGACGGATATACGTTGGACGCGTCGGGGCTCTGGGTGAGTTAGGAAGGAATGATGGGCGGCATGTCATGGGAGAAATCCTGTGGCATGCCGTTTTCACATATCTGAAAATGTAAGCGCCTGGAACCATGTAAAAATACTTGACTTACCATAAGATATCAACTAAAATTTAGAAACGTGTAAACATTTGTCGCGGCAGCCTGAAGGTGTATGCGGCGCCGCAGTCACTTGAAGTTTATGAAAAACGAGAAAGGATTTCTATGGGAATCATTAAAGCAGTGAATCTGATTTTCGACTATATCAGGCACGATGAAGAGGAAGACAAGGATGAGGTCAGCCATGCGTTAAAGGGCGTCTCTCTGGACATCAAGGAAGGCGATTTTGTAGCGATCCTGGGCCATAACGGATCCGGAAAATCCACATTCGCGAAGCTGATGAACGGAATCCTGCTTCCAACGGATGGAACCGTATATAT
>CAKRNI010000099.1 GCA_934370915.1 uncultured Lachnospiraceae bacterium | reverse complement strand
CCGCCCGCAGATCTTCGATCGCTTCTTCGATTGTGTTGTATTGCTCGTTCATATTTTCCTGCCTTTCCAGAGTCCTTGAATCGTTTTCTCTAAAATCCATATTTCTGAAGAAACTCCATGCTGAGCCCCGAGTTTCCCTTCGCGGTTCCCGCGGCATTTTCACCGTCAGGCTTTTTTCCCCGGTCCGCACCTGAATTTCTTCCGATATCCACAAATTTCTGAATATATTTCCCCACAATGTCGTTTTCCAGATTGACCGGATCTCCCGCTTTTTTCTTCAAAAGCGTTGTCTCCTCGCCGGTATGCGGAATCACCGACACTGAAAAGTTCCGATTTGTCACCGCCGCCACCGTGAGGCTGATCCCGTCGATGCAGATCGAACCTTTTTCCACGATCAGATCCAGGATCTTATCTGCACATGCGATCGTGACCCAGACTGCATTCTCTTCCCGTCTCATCGATTCGATCTGTCCGGTTCCGTCAATGTGACCAGAAACGATATGGCCGCCGAACCTGCCATCCGCCGCCATGGCCCGCTCCAGATTTACGTAACTTCCAGCCTGTAGTGCTCCGAGGCTGCTTCTCCTCACAGTCTCCGCCATCACGTCGGCGGAAAACTCGTTATTTTTCATATTTGTGACCGTAAGGCAGACACCATTGACCGCGATGCTGTCACCGATCTTTGTTCCTTCCAGAACCTTTTTCGCTTTTACCGTCAGCGTACCGGAATTTCCGCGCAGGGAAAGTGCCTTCACCTGTCCGAGTTCTTCTACAATCCCTGTAAACATGCTCTCATTTCCTTTCCCATTTTCAATCTACTGAATATCTGAGCATCAGATCGTCCCCGATCGTCTCCACCTGTCTCAGCGTCAGCATCACGGCTTCCGCCGGATGCGCCACACCGATCCCGGAAACCGGAGTCTTCGCATCAGCACCGCCGAAAATCTTCGGGGCGATAAACGCGCAGATCTCGTTTACGATCCCGGCTGACAGCGCCGCGTCATTTAAGGTACCGCCGCCCTCTAAAAGTACACTGTCGATACCCTGGTTTCCAAGATATTCCATGAGCTTCCCAAGGTCCACACGCCCGTCTGCGTCCGGGACCGACACGGTCTCCACACCCGCAGCGTGAAGCTGTTCCGCTTTCTTTTCCGCTTCTTTACAGCATTCCCCGGAATGCTTCCCCGCATACGCTACGATGGTCCGGTACTCCTTTGCCGTCTTTACGATCTGTGAATCCATCGGGATCCTGAGTCCGCTGTCACAAATGATCCGCACCGGGCTCTTCAGCCCGGGGATCCGGACGTTCAACATCGGATCGTCTGCCAGGACCGTACCGATCCCCGCCATGATCCCCATATACCGGTGGCGCAGCTCCTGCACCTTTTTCCTTGCGCTTTCTCCTGTAATCCACTTGGAGTCACCGGTCCGCGCAGCGATTTTTCCGTCCGCCGTCATGGCGTATTTCATGACCACATAGGGCGTTTTCTTTGTGATGTAATGGAAGAATACCGGATTTAACTTATCGCATTCCTCCCGCATAAAGTCCTCTTCCACCCGGACTCCCGCTGCTCTTAGGATCGCCGCGCCTTTTCCTGCTACCAGGGGATTCGGATCTCTTGAACCGATCACAACTCTTGCGATCTTCTGCTCGAGGATCGCCTCCGTGCAGGGTGGTGTCTTTCCGTAATGGCAGCACGGCTCTAACGTCACATAGAGTGTCGCGCCCTCTGCGCTCTCCGTAAGCGACGCAATGGCGTTTCGCTCCGCGTGGAGTTTGCCGCACCGCTCATGATAACCTTCCCCTATGATCCTTCCGTCTTTCACGATCACAGCTCCCACGAGGGGATTCGGACTCGTCCAGCCAAGTCCCCCTTTTGCAAGCTCAATGGCCCGCAGCATATAATCCCGGTCCGTCATCTTTTTCACTCCTTTCCGCAAACCTGCCTTACGGGCGCAAACAGGAAGTTCCATAGGAATTTTCTGTTAAAAAAAGCCCTGTAAAGCAGATGCCTACAGGGTTTTCCATATTCGGTCCGTTGTTTCATCCGGAAATATAACTTTTCTGCTATTCACAGCTTTCCCGGATCAATCTCCTATTACACAAAAAAGCCCTGAAACAGTTTCCTATTCCAGAGCTACTGATCCGATCTTCCGTGATCCGGAATCTCTCGATCCTGTCCTCTTTTTCGAACACCGGATCGCTTCCGCATATCACAAACAAACCTGAAATTCTTCTTTCATCCAGACTATACTGTCGGCCCCGGAATCTCACCGGATCATGCCTCTCGGCTCGCGGGCTTTACCGCCGGTAGGGACTTGCACCCTGCCCTGAAGACTTATTATTGAATTGTCCCATCGCTGACCGTCATTTCCATCAGCGGTTGTTTACAATATACTCCCGTTCTCCGTATTTGTAAAGTATTTTCGATAGGAATTTTTGTCATTGCCAGACAATATTTCCAGACAGCCCAATCCATAGCCCTGACCGGCTCCGCAGTCCAGAAAAATCTTATCGTCCTTGATGATCATATCTCCTGCATACTGTGTCCCATATTTGAATGTCGGCGTGTGTCCCACAACGGCAGTCATTCCCGCCGGAAGCCGGTTATCCGAATCCGGGGATTCATAACGGTTTATGAGGATATCATAATCCGCTGTTTTTCTTTTCCCTCCGGGATCTTTTTGCCCTGCCAGAAGTTCTTTTTTCATTTCATTATCCGGCGCTCCGTGAACCAGCACATACTTCCTGCCGCAGATCTCCATGACTGCCCATAACGGCATCGTTTCGATAAACTCCAGAACCTTCCTGCGTCCTGTCTTTGACAGCATATTCATCTGCCTGATAATCCCCGCCCCGTCTCCGGCCACCCAGGACCGCATCGTGGAATCCGGGATCCCGGCCGCGCGGTCTGTTCCAAAATACTGTAAGAGCCGCTGTTCATGATTCCCTCTCAGCGCCAGAATATTCTTATGTTCCATCACAAAGCGCAAAAGTCCCAGGGAATCCGGTCCTTTCGCCACAAGATCCCCCAGGATCACCATCCGGTCCGCATCCTCAAACCGGATCTTTTTCAGTATTTGCAGAAAGGGAATAAAATATCCGTGAACGTCGCTCATCAGATACAGGTTCCCGCTCATGCCGCTGTCTCCGGACCATACACATAGAGACGGTCCCCTTCCACATTCACGTAGCCTTCCGTACCTTTTTCCAGATAGTTGCGGCTTAAGAAGCAGAGCGGTTCTCCCATTCCCATCTTCGCCATAACGCGGTAATAATCCCCCTCAAAGGAGGAATACTCGACCGCCACCGGAAAGCTGTTCTCCTGCCGTTCGCTTCCGGTCCACACCGTGTTCTCCGCGCGGAAGCGGACAGTCACCATATCATCTTTGCGGATCCCATTCCTTCCGAGTGTTCCGCAGACACTGCCGCCGAGATCGATCTGCGTGCCGCCGTCCTCCCTCGCGTATCCATGTACCCGGTTTCCGGCACCTAAAAGAGCCGCCGCCGACTCCGTTCCCGGATTCCTGTAACAGTTTTTCGGGGAATCGATCTGGTCGATATTTCCCCTGTTCATGATCACGATCCGGTCCGCCATCGCAAACGCTTCCGAAGGATCATGGGTGACGTGAAAGACGGTTGTCCCAAGCTTCCGGAACAAGAACGCCATTTCGGTTCTCATCTCCACGCGGAGCTGGACATCCAGATTGCAGAGCGGCTCATCCATCAGGAGAATATCCGGCTTCGTGATCAGTGCCCGGGCGATCGCGACTCTCTGCTGCTGACCGCCGGAAAGCTCCGCCGGATACCGTTTTTCCAGTCCCTCCAGATGCAAAAGCTTTAAGAGCTCCTGTACCCGCTCCTCGGTCTCCTCTTTTCCGGCTTTGCACCGCTTTAAGCCGTAAGCAATGTTATCATACGCTGTCATATGCGGCCACAGTGCAAAATCCTGAAACACCATGTTCATATGGCGTTTCTCCGGAGGCAGAACTTTTCCCGCCTCAGAGATCACCTGCCCGTTCATGGTCACGCGCCCGCCATCGGGAGCCAGCATGCCTGCGATAATGTTCAGCAAGGTGGATTTTCCGCAGCCGGACGGACCCAATACGCTGATGATCTCGTTTTTATGGACTTCCATGCTGATTCCCTTAAGCACTTCCGTCTTTCCAAAGCTTTTTGTCAGATCTTCTATTTTTAAAATGACTTCCTGATTCTGAATATCCATATCTTCCTCCTAAAACAGCCTCCACATACCTATACGCTCTTTGCCGCGGAAACCGATGAAACTGCGGAAGCCGTGAATGCTCCGGCTGCCGTCCCATGTTCCGCCATATTTTCTCCCGGCATTTCCCTGCCTCCAAAGCCAAGCTTTCCGTGCAGTTTTTCTGATCTTCGTTCTTTTTCCGGCTTTCTCTTCCAGTCTCTTCCCAAAAGCTCCATCGACAGAATGAGAAGGACCACAATTCCGCCGCCAAACACCGTTGCCGCTGCGGAATATCCGAATTTCAGATTTTCCACTCCTTTGCTGATGTAGACCGGCAGTGTCTGGTAATTCGGCGGATAGAGGATCGTATTGATCGCAAGGTTGAATACGCTTCCGCCAAATGCGGACAAAAACGCGGACAGGACGGTTGCCTTTAAGAGCGGCCAGAGGATCGTCCGGACCCGTGTGATAAGACCGGCACCGGAAAGCCGGGCTGCAAACAGGATCGGTCTCGGGATCTTTGCCATACCGCCGGTCAGAACTCTCGTGATGACCGGGATCGCCGCCGCAACGCTGGCAAGGACAATGATCCTGGGCGTTCCATACATCTTAAGCCCCACGGATTCGATCCATCGCTGGTTCCATACAAAGATATAGCCGATACCTAAAACGACTCCCGGAACTGCCAACGCCACAAGCGACAGCACATCGATCAGACGTTTTAAAATAAAATCGGAATAATTCAGGACATAGGAGACGAAAAATCCGAGGATCAGTCCGATGACGGCCGCCGTAAAGGCGATCATCAGGGAATGCTCCAGACCATTTAAGAGATCCCTGCTGTCTAAGATGACCTTCTCGTAATTCTTTAATGTAAAGCTGAAGTTCGCCACTGAGATCGAGTCGGAGAAGGACATGACCACTGTGGAACCAAGCGGAACAAACAGTGTGATAAATGCCAGAAATGCCCCTAAGAAATCGAGGATGATCCCGACTCCAAAGGCAGGGCGGACCGGCACCGCCTTCACGGTTCCCGTATCAAGGAAATCGTACCGTTTTTTCCCAATGATCCTGTACTGGACGATCATGGCAGCGATGATGATCAGTACCAGATAGAAGGATAACACGCCTGCCATATCCAGACGGATCGGGGAACTGTAAAGTGCCGTGTAGATCGCGTATGGCAGTGTCGGGAAACGATATACTCCGGAGATCGCTGCCGGAAGTCCGAAATCACCGATCGTATCCATAAAGATCAGGATCGCCGCGGAACAATAGGCCGGAATGCACAAAGGTGCCTGCACGGTCTTCCACTCTTCCCACGGAGATGCCCCATTCATTCTTGCTGCCAGAGACAGCCGTTCCGGTTTCCACTCCAGGGCCGCCTTGATCGTCACATAAGCGAACGGGAACTTGTTGAGTACCATGATAAACACCAGACCCGGAAAGCTGAATACCAGACTGCTGATGTTGTCCCAGTGAAGCCAGGATCTCGCGATCCCGTTTCCGGAAGCGAAATAGACCCAGCCCTGGGCAATGATGAAGGACGGCATGATCATCAGGATCCACGCCGCGATGTCTAAAAGTTTCGCTGTCTTAAACTCCCATTTTACCCGAAAATTTGCAAGAAACGCCCCAAACACCGTACCAAAGAATGTCGTCCAGATGCCAAGAGACATGGAATTTCCGAGCGCCTTATACCAGAGCGGTTTTTCAAAGACCTCAAAGAGCAGGCTCATTCCATCTGCTTTTTCCGTATTTCCAAAAAATCCGGGACTTACGATCTGTAAAAGAACGGCCCCCAGCGGCAAAATAATTAAAACTGCAAGCACGGAAAGGACGATCCAGCCGATCGCCCCTTCTGCCTGTCCTCTATGTGCCGCGCTTCTTAATTTACCACTATTTCGCGGACTCATCTGCAAACCACTCCTTGATCTCTGCTTCGTGTTCAGATGCCCAGGATGCCTCTGCATAGACAAGCTTTCCATCTTTCTCACGGTCTTCTTTTTCGTTTACACCTGCAACGGACGGTTCAAAATATCCTTCATCTCCCGCATCCACAAGCTGCTGCTGTGTCTCCGGCTGTAAAAGGAATTCGATGAATTTTTTCGCAACCTCCGGCTGATCCGTCTTCGCGCTGATCGCTGCCACACGGACAGATGCCGGTGCTCCTTCTTCCGGCCAGATGATGCTGATCGGCTCTCCGGAAGCGATCATGCCGTATGCGTTGCTCTCCTGGAGTCCTGCCACCGCGATCTCACCGCTGGCAAGGGCCTGAACCACC
This sequence comes from uncultured Lachnospiraceae bacterium, assembly GCA_934370915.1. GTDB lineage: Bacteria > Bacillota > Clostridia > Lachnospirales > Lachnospiraceae > Pilosibacter. The sequence continues at coordinate 2,405 of CAKRNI010000099.1, read as the reverse complement.
TGCGGGTTCTTCGGATAGATCTTTAAGCCATTTTCAAATAAGGAGCTGAAGTACTCTTTTCCGCTGTCCATTCCCTTCGAGTTGAAGAAGTATGACACGAAGGGATATGCCGGAGCCGCTACACTCGGGTCTGCGATTCCGATCTTGTCTTTATATTCCGGTTTTGCGAAGTCTTCCCAGGTCTTCGGAGCTGTTTCTTCTGTGAAAACATCATTCCTGTACGCGATCACGCCTGCCGCGTGTGCCCCGGTCGGATAGTATGCCTTGTCCGCCGGAACAATCTCCTTAAAGAAATCGGTGAGGTTTCCCGCGTTGGATGGCTCCCAGTCTGTGAGAAGCATTCCCTTCCTTCCGAGAGAGTTGATGCTTGGCATGGAATCCAGCCATACGATATCCCACTGTGGGTTGTCGCCCTCCGTCTCGATCCTTGCAAGTGTCTCCGCACCGTTTCCTGCTACGACTTCCACATCATATCCGGTCGCCTTTTTAAACATCTCCGGAATAATCTCATCGAAGTCGTTTAAATATACTACAAGCGGTTTGGTCTGGGACACCTTCCCAGCCGTCTCCGCCACAGTTGTTGTCTCTGCCGCTGTTGTCCCTGTCGCTGCTGTCGTTGTCTCCGGAGCTGCTGTGGTCTCCGTTGTGTTCGCACCGCAGCCGGTCATGGATGCCGCCGCCATCAGTCCCGCCATGGTAAGCGCTGTCAGTCTTATTTTTTTCATAATGTGTTTCCTCCTGCAGATCGTCTCTGCCTTTTTCTTTTATACCTGTCTGTCAGCTTCTGCCTTTATCCTATGCGTTCTCTGTAAAATCTGGTGCCGTCATCACCTAAAGCCTGTGTAAAATCTGTGTCAGGTATGCTTCCAAAAATCCGGAAAATTCCAGAGGTATTTCTTGCAGATCACTGCGATCCCTAGTATACTTGATCTATCAGGAGGGTGTCTTATGTTTAATTTTAATTTCTATACCCCGACCCGTGTCGTATTCGGAAAAGAAACCGAATACCGGATCGGAAAGCTTGTAAAAAATGTAAACTGTAAAAAAGTCCTGCTCCATTACGGAAGCGGCAGCGTGATCCGCTCCGGTCTTCTCGGACGGATCAAAGAGTCCCTGGACGCGTCCGGAGTCACCTATGTGGAACTCGGCGGCGTTGTCCCAAATCCGCGTCTTTCCCTGGTCCGCGAGGGAATCGAGCTCTGCAGAAAGGAGGGCGTTGATTTTCTTCTCGCTGTCGGCGGCGGCAGTGTCATCGACTCCGCGAAAGCCATCGGTTACGGTCTCGCGAACGACGGTGATGTCTGGGATTTCTATGAGCACACACGTCAGGCATCCGCATGCCTTCCGATCGGCGTTGTTCTGACCATCGCAGCTTCCGGAAGTGAGATGAGCAACAGTTCTGTTATCACAAACGATGAAACACTGGAAAAGCGCGGCTACAACAATGATATCTCCCGCCCTGTATTCGCTGTCATGAACCCGGAGATCACAATGACTCTCCCGCCGTACCAGACAGCCTGCGGCTGCACCGATATTCTGATGCATACCATGGAGCGCTATTTCACAAACGGCGGAAATATGGAGATCACCGATGCCATTGCGGAAGGTCTTATGCGCACTGTGATCACGAACGCGAAGATCCTTGTGGACGATCCGGATAACTATGACGCGAGAGCCGAGGTGATGTGGTCCGGAAGTCTCTCCCACAACGGCCTCACCGGCTGCGGAAACGACGGCGGAGACTTTGCCTCCCACCTCTTAGAGCATGAGATCGGCGGCATGTTCGACGTTGCCCACGGTGCCGGACTGGCTGCGATCTGGGGAAGCTGGGCGAGATATGTGATCGATAACTGTACACCGCGGTTCGCAAAATTTGCAGTGAATGTCATGGGTGTTGAGCCCGGAAAAGATGATATGGAGACGGGTTTAAAGGGCATCGAGGCCATGGAAGACTTCTACCGTGCCATCAACATGCCGACAAACTTAAAGGAACTCGGCATCGATCCGACAGAAGAACAGCTTGAGACCATGGCGAAAAACGCGAGAATCGCTGCAGGCGGCCCGAAGGGATCCGCGAAGAAGCTGGAAGCGGAAGATATGCTTAAGATCTATCAGATGGCTGCAGGCAAATAGCAGAAATCTATCAAAATCGCATGAAGAAAACCGGGATGCCGCCTATCTGCGCAGCATCCCGGTTTTCATATAATAAAATATTGCCATTCAACATGACTCCATGAATTCTGGATTTTTATAAAATAAGACTGCCGTCCAGCATAATCCTACTGATACGGCAGTCAATTTTTTCATCTACACGTAATCTCTGACCAAAAAGACCGGCTTGATCGCCATGATCTCGTCGAATTCCTCCTGGGTGACGGATACATCCGCGTTGATCTTTTTCAGAT
>CAKRNI010000098.1 GCA_934370915.1 uncultured Lachnospiraceae bacterium | reverse complement strand
TTGTTTTCTTCTACTTCCATCTTCTTGTCTTTCGGGCAACAAGCATCCTTCTCTTTCAGCTCGGTCAATTCCGATTAGTTACTCACATAATATCATGTTTTTTCTTCAATTACATCTACATAATTTTAATAAACCGCCATTCGGTTTGCTTCTGTAACCAGCGTCCGGTTAATCTTCTCCTGCATTGTTTCCCTTGCATCTTCGTTGAAAAACACGCACCGCATTCTCGTTACTTCAGTGATGAATTAGGTGCGCTATTTATTTACAATAATATCGAACATATGTTTATATGCTTAGTAACATATGGTATAATATTCATACGGAAAAAGATATATTTACTATTAAAGAAAATTCTCTTTCGTATGGTAGAGGATATGTGTACTCGCTTCAATATCATCTGGTCTGGTGCACGAAATACCGAAAGAAAGTTCTGACCAATGGTGTAGATCAGGAGTGCAAAGAAATGTTGCAGGAAATCGCACAAGAATATCAATTTCGGATCCTTGCGATGGAAGTAATGCCGGACCATATCCACCTGTTACTGGATTGTAAACCGCAGTTCTTTATTTCGGATATGATCAAGATCATGAAAGGAAATCTTGCGAGACAGTTGTTTCTTGCACATCCGGAACTGAAAAGGGAGCTGTGGGGCGGACATCTCTGGAACCCATCTTACTGCGCTGTGACCGTCAGTGACCGAAGTCGGGAACAGATCATGGCTTATATCGAAGGACAGAAAGAAAAAGAGAACAGAAAGTAGAGGAAACCTATGCAGGTCGTATCCAGCTATGGCGCGGAAATTAAAAATAAGAATATCCCAATCCGCCATACGCTGGCGCTTTACCGGGAGGCGGTCCGCTGTCTGACGGAGATATATGAGACCGTATGGACAGAGTTATCCATGATCGATCAGATAAAACGGAGATTTAACGAGGCGGAACATCTGGTACATGAAACAAAGAAGAATCATGCAAGATTTGACTTCGATGCCCGTTTTCCGAAAATGCCGTCATATCTGAGAAGAGCGGCGATTCAGCATGCGCTCGGGAGTGTTTCCTCGTACCATACAAGATTGGAACAGTGGAAAAATGGAGCGATTTCCGGAAAACCGAAGCTTGTATATGAAAACCATGCGATGCCGGTATTTTATCGGAATGTCATGTACAAACCAGGAGAAGAGAGTGAAGACGCGGCCTGCCTGAAGCTTTATGATGGTCATGACTGGAAATGGTTCCGCGCAGGTCTGCTTCATACGGATATGGAGTACCTGCGCAGGCACTGGTCCGGAAAAAAGTCTTCTGCTCCGGTTTTGGAAAAACGACATCAGAAATATTTTCTCCGCTTTTCTTATACGGAAGAAGTTACATTATCAAAAACACCTGTAAAGGATCAGCTTATCTGCAGTGTGGATCTTGGAATCAATACGGATGCAGTCTGTAGTATCATGCGGTCAGACGGAACTGTCCTGGACCGGAAATTTATCAATTTCCCCAGTGAAAAAGACCGGCTGTCCCATGTACTCGGAAGGATCCGGAGATTCCAGAAGGAACACGGTTCCAAGCAGATCGGAAGCCGATGGGCGTATGCGAAACGTCTGAATACGGAACTTGCCAGAAAGACTGCCCGTTCGATCACAGAATATGCTCATGAGAATCATGCGGAAGTGATCGTGTTTGAGTACCTGGAAATGAAGGGAAAGATTTCAGGAAAGAAACGACAGAAACTGCATCTTTGGAAGAAACGGGAGATCCAGACTATGTGTGAACACAAAGCACACCGGTATGGGATCCGTGTGTCCCGTGTCTGCGCATGGAATACCAGCCGTCTGGCGTATGATGGAAGCGGACCGGTCAGCCGAGATCCGAAGAACCACAGCCTGTGTGTTTTCCAATCTGGAAAACAGTATAACTGTGATCTGTCAGCATCCTACAATATCGGAGCGAGATACTGGATTCGGGAAATCATAAAAACCTTACCGGAAACGGAAAGGTCTTCACTGGAGGCAAAAGTACCTGCGGTGAAGCGCAGAACCTCATGTGTTTATGCTGACCTGCTCATCCTTCAGAATGAGTATGGATGTTCGAAAGCTGCATAAATGCAGGCAGATATCCGGAGGACTACCTGTTATGTGGAACCCAGCCGTACCCGGCATGGAGGATGCGCATATCTGCGCAGTTCTAAGTTTCAGGCGTATCCGCCGGTATCCGGTCTTGCCGTTTAAAACGGCTGAGAAGCATGTGACTTTAGTCATGTGAGGTTCACATGATAACGGATGACAGAGACTGTCCAACTCATCGATACGCTCTTTTGGAATACAAGGCTGTTCGGATATATCCTCAATGTATTAGATATCATCCGCAAAATGGGATTCCAGTATTACTTCCCGCATCGTACATCCCATCCCGGCGCATTGCATTTGACGATTAAACTGCCGGACGAACAATCCTGCCCTCCGCCCTTAGCATTCTTCTGCAAGCTTAGAGGAACCCTCCCGGAATTCCTCAAGGCCCGCTCCCGGAGGGGTACCGGCGCGTCCCCGCAACAATGAATCAACCCACAGAATCTGCCCTCACATATTCTTCCATATACATAGCTGCAAAAAGCCCTGCCGCACCAGCAATCCACATGCCAGTGCAACAGGGCTTTTAAAATAGAATCCAAGTTACATCTTAAGTCAACACTTAAGCTGAAATCTACCAACTAAGAGCCATCACTCCAACTCAAACGCCCCAGTATACAACTGATAATACACACCCTTCTGCGCGATCAACGTCTCATGATCCCCGCGCTCAATGATATGCCCGTGATCTAAAACCATGATCGCCTTACTGTTGCGTACCGTAGAAAGTCTGTGGGCGATCACGAACACCGTGCGTCCCATCATCAGGTTATCCATGCCCTCCTGAACCAGCGCCTCCGTTCTCGTATCAATCGAACTCGTCGCCTCGTCAAGGATCATCACAGGCGGATCCGCGACAGCTGCTCTCGCGATGGAAATGAGCTGTCTCTGCCCCTGGGAAAGGCTGGCGCCGTTGCCGGTCAGCATCGTATTGTAACCTTCCGGAAGTCTCTGGATAAAATCATCTGCATTCGCAAGTCTTGCAGCCGCCATGCATTCTTCATCGGTGGCATCCAGCCGTCCATAACGGATATTCTCCATAACCGTACCCGTAAAGAGATTCACATCCTGAAGAACAACGCCGAGAGACCGCCTGAGATCCGGTTTCCGGATCTTTGTGATATTGATCCCATCGTACCGGATCTTGCCGTCCGGAATATCATAAAACCGGTTGATCAGGTTCGTGATGGTCGTCTTACCGGCACCTGTGGCGCCGACGAAGGCGATCTTCTGACCGGGCTTCGCGTAGAGTGTGATGTCATGAAGCACAAGCTTCTCCGGCGTGTATCCGAAATCAACGTCCTCTAAGCGGATATCGCCCTTTAATGGTGTATAAGTAACTGTGCCGTCCGCCTTGTGCGGGTGCTTCCAGGCCCAGATTCCGCTCTTGTCGTTTGTCTCTTTTAAGACGCCGTCAGCGCCCCATTCCGCGCGTACAAGAGTCACATACCCCTCATCTTCCTCCGGTTTCTCATCGATCAGTGCGAACACACGGGAAGAGCCCGCAAGACCCATGGCGATCATGGCAACCTGCATGGAGGCCTGACCGATGGTCTGGGAGAGCTGTCTTGCCATACCGAGGAAGGAGACGATCACACCGATGGTGACAATACCGGAACTGCTGAGACTTAAGTTCGGGGCTTTGAGATATACGAGGAGTCCGCCGACAATGGCGAGGACCACATACATCAGGTTGCCCACGTTATTTAAGATCGGCATCAGGGAGTTACCATAACGGTTTGCCTGCTCACCGTCGGAGAAAAGCTGCTCGTTCAACTTGTCAAAATCCTTCTTACACTCGTCCTCGTGGCAGAAGACCTTGACGACCTTCTGTCCCTGGATCATCTCCTCGATGAAACCTTCCTCCTTCGCGAGGGATCTCTGCTGTGCCATCATGTAGCGGGAGCTTGCGCCGCCGAATTTCTTCGTGACGGTCAGCATGAGAGCGGAGAAGAGGCACACAACGAGAGTCATCCACACACTGTAATAGATCATCATGAGGAGCATGACCGTGATCGTGAGAGAGGACTGGAAGACCATCGGAAGCGACTGGCCGATCAGCTGGCGGATCGCGTCGGTATCGTTTGTGTAGGTACTCATGATATCGCCGTGGGCGTGGGTGTCAAAATATTTGATCGGCAGGGACTGCATCTTATCGAACATGTCCACACGCAGGTGTTTTAATGTCCCCTGTGTCACGGTCGCCATGAGGTGGGTGTAGGTGAAGGCTGCCGCGACACCGAACACATACAGGGTGACCATCGAGAGGATCGTCTGCATAAACGGCTGCCGGATACTCTCAAATCCGTTCTCCAGTCCCGGAAGAATGCAGGTATCGATGAGCCGCTGTAAAAATACAGTCTGGACCACGGAGGCAGCCGCGGCGATGATGATGCAGATGATCACGGTGATCATGTACACCCGGTAGTTCTTGTAAATGTAGCGGAGCAGGCGGCCGAAGGTGCCATTTTTCTTATTCTGTTTTTCCATGATCATGCCTCCTTGCTCTTTGTCTGGGAATCATTGACTTCTCTGTAAATACCGTTTAAGGCGAGAAGTTCTTCGTGGGTTCCGGATTCCACGATCCGCCCGCCATCCATGACGAGAATGCGGTCCGCGTCCTGAACGGAGGAGACACGCTGGGCGATGATGATCTTTGTGGTGTCCGGAAGCTCATTTTTAAATGCCTGACGGATCAGGGCATCAGTCTTTGTATCGACTGCGGAAGTCGAGTCGTCCAGGATCAGGATCTTCGGTTTCTTTAAGATCGCTCTCGCGATGCAGAGACGCTGTTTCTGTCCGCCGGAGACGTTCGTTCCGCCTTGTTCGATGTAGGTGTCATATCCATCCGGGAATTGTGTGACGAACTCGTCCGCCTGCGCTAATCGGCACGCGTGGATCAGTTCCTCGTCTGTGGCATTCTTATTGCCCCAGCGGAGGTTCTCCTTGATCGTTCCGGAGAAGAGGACGTTCTTCTGGAGAACGACAGCCACAGCGTCACGGAGGGACTGAAGATCGTACTCCCGCACATCGCGTCCACCGACCTTCACTGCGCCCTCCGTCACATCGTAGAGACGTGGGATCAGCTGGATCAATGTGGTCTTTGCGGAGCCGGTACCGCCGATGATACCGATGGTGGAACCGGACGGAATCTTAAGATCAATGTCAGTCAGGGCAAATTTTTTGTTCTTTCCGGAATAGCGGAAGGAAACATGGTCGAACTCGACGTTGCCGTCCTTTACGTCCGTTGTTCCGTTTTCTGGGGATCGTAAAACGCTCTCATGATTCAGGACTTCGGCAATACGGTCGCCGGATTCCTGGGCCATGCTGCACATAACGAATACCATGGACAGCATCATCATGGATGTGAGGATCTGAACGCCGTAGCTGATCAGGGAAGAAAGTTCCCCGGTGGAAAGCTCGCTGCCTCCGGTGCCGATGATGAGCTTCGCGCCGAAAAAGCTTACTAAAAGCATTGAAACATAGATGCAGAAGGTCATCACCGGGTTATTTAAGGCGAGGATCTTTTCTGCCATCGTGAAGTCTTTTCGCACCTCCTCGGCAGCGTTTTCGAATTTCTCCTTCTCGTAACCTTCGCGGACGAAGGATTTTACGACACGGATGCCGCCGACGTTCTCCTGGACGGAGTTATTTAAGGCATCGTATTTCTTGAAGATCCGCTTAAAGATCGGGTGGACATAGAAGAAGATGCCAAACAGTGCCGCTGCAAGAACTGGGAGAAGTGCCAGAAAGATGAAGGACATCCGGACATTGATGCTCATGCTCATGATGACGGAAAAGACTGTCATAAGCGGGGCACGGACTGCCATGCGGATCAGCATCTGGTAGGCGTTCTGAACGTTCGTGACATCCGTCGTCATCCTCGTAACGAGAGAGGAGGAGGAGAACTTGTCGATGTCTGCGAAGGCGAAGTCCTGGGTCTTAAAGTAGAGATCTCTTCTTAAGTTCTTCGCGAGTCCGCACCCGGCTGTGGCAGCCGCTCTCGCCGAGAGAACGCCGAAGAGCAGGGAAAGGGTCGCAAGGACCAGTAAGAGGGCGCCGTATTTTAAGATCGGTGCCATGGAAGATCCGGTCATGTCATCGATAAGCTTAGACATGATGAGAGGAATCGTACATTCCAGAATGACTTCCATGGTGACAAACAGCGGTGTCTCGATGGACACGCGTTTGTACTGGCGCACGCTTTTTAAAAGTGTTTTAACCATGAATGATTTACCTCGTTTCCATATAAAATTTGCAATCCCGCAAAAGCTCCTGATGCGGAGAACATGCAGGTTCTGCAGGTGGGATCCGTCCGGATATTCAGGACATATTTCGGATCATCTGGTTGATGACCCTGAAAAACACGGCGAGATCCTCAGGGGATATTCCGGAGGTCAGACGATCTTCGGTTTCTTCCAGACTTTGGCAGATCAGTTTCTGATACCGCATGGCCTTTTCAGTGGCAACGATGCGCTTTAGACGGGCATCGTAAGGAACTGCCTCCCGGTAGATCAGTCCGTTTTTTTCCATATCCTTTAAGAGCTTTGTGGCGGTCGGTGGTCTGAGGCTGTACTCCTCTTCGATATCTTTCTGGAAGACATCGCATTCCTGTCCGCGCACCAGAATAAAATGAAGCGTTTTTCCCTGTGCGCCGCTTAATGTACCATGAAAAGAAAAGGTACTGAAGTGCCTGCGGATCAGGTTGGAGAGCATTCCCACACTGCGTCCAACGGTTTCTTTCATAGATCAGGTTCCCCCTTATAAATAAAAAGCTGTGATTCGGTCGTCTGCCATATACTTAGCAAACTAATTTATTAGCTTACTAAGCATAATAAGACTTTTGTGGGGGAATGTCAATGAAAAAATTGTGAAGAAACTGTGATCAATGATGAAAAAGCTGTGGTTTGCGATAGAAAGTGGGGACAGCTTTAGAATCCCATGGATGTCATGGTGAGGACAGGATGAATGTGAATAATGAAATGATAGAATTGGGCTAAAGTTTTGTGCAAGTATACAAAATTGGTGTTTTGTGGAAAAAAGTACTTACGAAGCGATATAAAAATATTGTATACTGCGTTCACATAGAGATTGAGAACGCAGTGAGATGTACACGAAAAGAGCAGTGGAGTCGCAACGAGTTTTGTTGGCTTCGCTGCTTTTTTCTGTCGTATGCCCAGAAGGAACGGTCAGAGACAGTTCTTATATCCACGTCGTTTTCAAAGAAATTTACAGGTTGAAAAAGGAGAAAATGTATGCCAAGAAATAAGAGAGAAAGTCTGATCTACACAGTATTAATGTGTTTTACCATGGTGCTCTGGATGAGCATCTACAACGTAACACTTCATATGGGAGCGTTAAACCTCACAACGATCCGCGAGGCCTGGATCGGATTCCCGATCGCCTATGTGGTTGCAATGTGCATGGACTGGTTCGTGGTCTCTGGACCGGCGAAGGGATTCGCGTTCCGTTTTCTTGTAAAGCCGGAGAGTCCGGTACTCCACAAGGTGATCGCGGTTTCCTGCTCCATGGTGGTTCCGATGGTGATTATCATGTCCCTTTACGGTGCCCTTGAGGGCTGCGTAAAGAGCGGAAACTTCGGCCCTCTGCTGATCATCTGGCTCACGAATATCCCAAAGAATTTTGTAATGGCACTGCCGTTCCAGCTCATCATCGCAGGACCGCTTGTCCGCAAGGTGTTCCGTGGGGCATTTCCGGAAGGGACTGTGTTAGCGTAAAGAATTCAGAAAAGAAAGCTGCGGTACAAATTGCAGCGTAGATAAGAAAAGCCGTCTGGTCTTTCTCTGTGATAGGATTATGAACCTATGGGGGAAAAAGCTCAGGCGGCTTTCTTATATAAAAAATTTAAAAGTATTCACTGAAAATTTTTTTAAAACGGACTGCTTCCTATTTTAAATTGGAGAGCTGCAAGAGTGGGCTGCTTTATGATTCTGCCTAAAATTATGAAGTTTAAATGCGAATTCGTAAAGCAATATGGAACATTATAAGATAGGAGGAGCAGCATGGATACAGGAAAAGTAATACAGGACCTAAAACGATTTGCTGCGTTCTGTGAGGAATGACACAAACCGGAAGTGTTTGTCCAGTATATTGCCTATCATGCCGATGACCTTACCCATCGTGAACGCAGCGAGGATCGTTCCGATTCCAAGCCCTTTGATATGACCGAGGAAACAGAAAGTCAGTCCCGCGGTCACGGCGAGGCAGGTCACGTCGAAGGTGATCTTGACTCTGGAGTATGGAACATTCAGAATATCGGCCATTTCTCTCGGAAAGAGGTCTGTCGGGATGATCGGAAGTCCGCAGCGGTTGGAGAGGGCGATTCCGAGGCAGATGACGAGATAGCTCACGATAAAATAGACGATCTGGTATCCGATCCCCATCGTGAGGCCCGCGAGGGCGGTCTTATATACATCTAACATCTTACTGAAGGCGAAGCCTACAACGAAGCTGAAGAGGTATGTAGGAACAAACTTTTTCCGTAAGATCATGAGGGCTGTTACGAGAATTCCCTGAAAGATATAAGTCCAGGTTCCGAGTGTCAGAGCCGGGAAGGATTCAGAAAAAGCGTACGGAACGCTGGAAATCGCCGAAATTCCGGCGCCGGAGTCCAGCATTAAGACAACACCGAAACTGTTGATCAAAATCACAATAAGAAGAGCAAGTTCACCGCGCCAGACAGGGCGCTTGTCAGTTCGTTCATTCGTATTCATGTCACATCTCCTGTAAGCTTATATTATGTCAAAATCGAACGTTTACCATTGTAGCG
>CAKRNI010000097.1 GCA_934370915.1 uncultured Lachnospiraceae bacterium | reverse complement strand
TGCAGGAGGGCTTATCCAGGAAGGTCTGGTTGGTTGAAGAAACGGTGAAGATGGATTTCAATATGTGGTTTTGAAGGCATGTGTGCACGAGTGGCTCAGTGGTGGAGTATCGCCTTGCCAAGGCGAGGGTCGCGGGTTCGAATTCCGTCTCGTGCTCTCAATGAGAGGATATCCAGTGGGGATGTCCTCTTTTTGTGTATGTTCGAGCCCGGCTGGGCTTGAACGGTTCGAATGTCTTGGCTTCGCTGCGGTCGTCGCAGGCGAAGCTTAAGTTTTTTTAAGTTGTATCAGGCACTGCTTACAGTTTTCATACGATTCGAAAGAATGTATTGTTATAAAAAAAATATATGATATCATTTTTATAGAGGATATGGTTAAAGGAGTGATTCCTTTTGGTGCTGGCTGTTATGTGTGTAGGGCAATGCGTGACATATGCTAAACATAAAACAGAGATACAGGAAAATGACAGCCGGTTCATGTTTGTAATGTCAAATCAAATGTTTGGCATAGCAATCATTATTATGAATCTGTGTCTCCATTATATTTTTAAATGAATAAAAATTTGATGCGAAATATTTCTTTAGATATACAAGTGGAAAAGGTATATGGAGAGGTGATGAGGTTGAAGTTTCAAAAGAATGTGATATATGTATTTTCTATAGCAATGGTGATTTACTTTGCATCAGTAGGTACATACATAGTAAACAGTATTTGTATGTTGGATTCCGGAGTCTTTCTGGTTACCAGAATTTTGATGGCATGCAGCCTGTGTGTATTTTTCTTAATGGAGTTGGGAATCAGGAAAATTGAAAAGAATGAAGAAATCAATGATTTTAAAATAAGAGCGTTCAGAAGCTTTGATTTTTTCCGAAAGATATGTACGGGATTCAGTGTAGCTGCGCTGATCTTCCTGCTGATCTGGGACATGGTCAGATAGTGGACTCCCACTGAGACGAGTTTATTATTACTCACCACCTGAAAGAGGTGGGAGTCTTTTCGACTGAGATAGAAAGCCAGTAATTCCTACGGTTTTGTGATTCGTTGGAGTTACTGGCTTTTTAGCAGGAATGTTTAAGGGAAAATTATATCGAATTTTCTGTTAAACAAAAAGGTGTTATAGGGAAGCAGTCTGTTTCTTAAATTCCTGTCCGATCTTGTTCTGTTCTTTCATGCATGCAATAAATTTCTCACGGGTCACATCCTGCGGGCGGTACTGCCATTCGGTGGAAGTAAGAATTCTATCTGCCATGAGATCAAATTCATCTTCCGTGATATCGATATCATCGAAGCATACAGGAAGACCAATGCTTGCATTGAATTTCATGATCGTATCACGGAGAGCGTTCGCACCTTCATAGGTAAGCAGGCAGAGGACACCGAGAGATACGACTTCACCGTGCAGGTGTTCGTGACCATGACGCGTGATCGTGGAGCCGTTATAGACACAGTGCGCGAGGGAGGAATTATAATAATAATCCGGAATATGAGTTGTCATATTGGAAACGATACCGGTGGAGACGATGATATCCAGAGTGACCTGCATGAGGGCATCACTGACTTTGTGTGCTTTTAAGGATGCGAGAGCCTCTTTTCCATAATCAAGGAGCGGCTGTGTGCAGACTTTGCTGAGCTGGACACCCATTAACGGAGTGTGGCTTAAGTGCTTATCGTTGCTGGAAAAAACAGCCTCACATTCTTTGGAGAGTGCGTCGCCGATTCCGGCCCAGAGGAGGTCGTAAGGAGAATCCGCAATCACGGCGGTATTGATGAAGGTATGATCCGCAAGCTTCGGATAATAATATTCCCGGAAGGTGCCGTTAGCATTGTAGATGACACAGATGGCAGTCACGGCTGCGCAGTTGCTGGCGACGGTCGGGAAGGTAAATAACGGTTTATCAAGTTCATTTGCTACATATTTTGCGGTATCGCAGGCTCTTCCTCCACCGACACCAAAGATGATATCTGCGTCGCGGACAGCCGAATTCGCGATCAGTGCGTTGCCGTTTTCGTAGCTGGAATCACCGCCGTACCAGATGAAATCCGTGATCTCAAGATCGGAGCCCTTAATGCCTTCCAGGAGTGCATCTTTTGATTTTGCCATAGCGGTTTTACCGCCGATCACGACTGCCTTTTTCCCATAGTTTCTTGCGACATATGGAAGTTCCTTGTAACAATCTTCACCGATGGAGTAATTAGGAAGATATACACTATAACTCATTTGCTTCTGCCTTTCTTATTGTGAGCTGACAATTATCAGGAATAGAAGATATCTGTCAGGTTGTGTGGGGTAACTGTTTGAGGATAGGGTAAACTGTCCAGAAGCGTTACGGTTGATAGTAAAGTTTTGTCATCAAAAAGGATAACATATCAATATTATAGGCGTTTGGAAAAATAATTCAAGATGTTCTTAATTTATGTCATTTAAATTTTCTTGCCATTGTGCATCACATTGTGCTGCTGCAGAAAACCAATGGATGTATGATCACGATTATGCACGAGGAGTGTGAGAGAAATAAGAATCTGGGAGTACAGACAGATAAGAAAAAGAACTCTGTATGGTACGTTTGTCAAAGACGAAAAGTATCAGAGTTCTTTTTAAACCGCTAAGATATCAGGAGTTACGGATACTGTCTTGCATTGGCAATCGGATGCCGGAGAGTTTTTAATTGTTCCAGCGGATTTTGAATAAAAAGGGATATTCAAACAGAAAAATAAGTTCACAATTAATTCACAAAAAATTAGCACTCACCTCTTGACAGTGCTAATCACATGTGTTATAGTACATACAGAACAAAGGAAGAGAGAAAGAAATCAAAGGGATGCAAAAGTCCCGGAGATTTTCAGAATCTCCCAGACAATAGATTTTAGATATTCTGATTGGAGGAATGATTTATGTATATGCCGAGTATTTTTGGAGAGAGTTTATTTGATGATATGTTCCCGTTTGATGACAGCTTCTTTACTTCAAAGAAGAATCCGCTGTATGGTAAGAATGCTTCGAGAGTCATGAAGACTGATATCAAGGAGAATGAAGGTTCCTATGAACTGGATATCGATCTTCCGGGATTTAAGAAAGATGAGATCACTGCAGAACTGAAAGATGGTTATCTGACCGTCAGTGCTGCGAAGGGTCTTGATAAGGACGAGGAAGATAAGAAAGGTCACTATATCCGTCAGGAGCGTTACTCCGGAGCAATGAGTAGAACCTTCTATGTTGGAGAAGATGTAAAGCAGGAAGATATCAAGGCTAAATTTGAAAATGGTATCTTAAGCCTGTCCGTTCCGAAACCGGTTGAGCAGAAGAAGGTTGAAACTTCTAAGCATATTGCAATCGAAGGATAATAAAGCACGGCAGACAGTAAGAGCTGCCTGCGATGTATGGCATAAGTGAGAATAACTTGTAACGTTAAAAGGACCGTTGCTTTTACAGAGAAATCTGTTGGGCAGCGGTCCTTTTTTGTATCATGTATATCCGTAAAAAGGTACAGATGCATATTCGATATTGTGTACGGTTGGAAATCATGATAAAATATAGATGGATAAAATATTATATATTTTGAATATATTTATTTAATTTTGGATAATATATTATCTGTATAAAACTTGATGGAAAGTGGGAAATGATATGACAGATTTTATTTGGGAGACAGCGGAAGAACTTGATTTGAAGCTGGCACAGAGAGTCCGCAATATTAGAAAACGACGTTCGATCTCTCAGGAGAAGCTGGCGTCGATGAGTGGCGTGAGCTATGGCTCTGTTAAAAGATTTGAGTCCACTGGACAGGTATCTTTGTTGTCTTTGACGAAGATCGCAATGGCACTGGATGTTGCGGATGAACTCAGAAATATTTTTTCAGAGGTACCGTACAGAGATATACAGGAGGTCATAAATGAAACAAGATAATGCGCTGCAGGTGTATTACGATGAAAAGCTTGTGGGGACATTGGCTATGACAGCGAATCGAAAGGCCGCTTTTCAGTACAGTGACGAATGGCTGGAACATGGTTTTTCAATTAGTCCGTTTTCTCTGCCGTTAAAAAAGCAGGTGTTTGTGCCCACAAAGGATTATTTTGGCGGTCTTTTTGGGGTGTTTGCGGACAGTCTCCCGGATAATTGGGGAAGACTGCTGTTAAATCGTCTTCTGCGTGAGCATAAACAGGATCCTGATAAACTGACGGTTTTGGACAGATTGGCAATTGTTGGAAAATCGGGAATGGGTGCGCTGACGTATTATCCGGAAAGAAGATTTCCGGAACAGCAGGATAATCCTGACCTGGACGAATTGGCACAGGAATGTCAGAAAATATTGAACACGGAATATACAGATAAACTTGACGAACTGTATCGTCTTGGAGGAACGAGCGGAGGCGCAAGACCGAAGATCATGACATCGATTGGAAATGAAGAGTGGATCATAAAATTTCCGGCCCATGTCGATGGAAAAGATGCGGGAAAGATGGAATATGATTACTCATGCTGTGCCCGGAAATGCGGAATTACGATGAGTGAGACAAAGCTGTTTCCATCGAAGACCTGCAAAGGATATTTTGGTACCAGGCGATTTGACCGAGTTACAAATCAGAATGGTACAAAGCGTATTCATATGTTGACTGCCGCAGCACTTCTCGAACTGGACTTTGAACAGCCGAGTCTTGATTATCACAGTCTGATGAAACTTACGAAGATATTGACGAGGGACAATTATGACGATGTAGAAAATATGTTCCGCAGAATGTGTTTTAACGTTTTTGCGCATAACAGGGATGATCATTCAAAAAATTTTACCTATTTGTATGATGAAGAAAAAGACCAATGGAGACTGAGTCCCGCATATGATCTTACCTACAGCAACACATACTATGGGGAACATACAACGACTGTCGACGGAAATGGAAAAAATCCGGGAAGAAAAGAATTATTAGCTGTTGGGATTGCAGCTGGAATGAAGAAGGGTCGGTGTATGGAAATTATTAATGAGATTGAGACATGTGTGGAAGATATGCTTGGAAGATGCCTTTGGAGAGGTTGAACTGGGGATATCATAAAAGTGTGATAAAATAGGAACATATTTTGAGATGAGGGACGGAGAATGTCAGGGAAGAGAGAGATACACGGGGTGTCCATGATACCGTTTGGATTGGTGGCAGGATTTGCGGACGGGCAGGAGATACGGATCGCGGAGCTTTCGGAGAATGGTTTTTGTTTTCGGACGGTGGATGAGATCGGGGAAGTGGAGAAATTCCGGGTCTGTTTTTATGATGGGTTAAAGTGCAGCGAGGTGGTGGGAAATGAGGCGCGGGAAAATTGTGACCTGTATACGGAAGTTGCAATTGATCGTTTTGAGATAGAAGCGCGTGTGGATGATGAAATGGGAATTCCGGTATATGTGTATTCTGTGTTTGTAAACAGGGAGAAATACCGGGAATGTGCCAGAGAACTGATTCTGCGATATGACAGGTTTGTGCGGTTGAAGCTGGAGTGTGAGGACGGGGAACTGGCGGAGGCGCTTACCGGGTATCCGGCAAAAGAGGATGAGAAGTTTGAGGGAAATTTTGAAGATCAGAAAGAATCGTGGTTTGGTGAGAAAAAAGGTTGGCAGAAGCGGGAAAAGTGGAATACGGGAAGCTGCAGCGGTAATGATTTTGCAGAATCAGTAAAAAATAACCTTGAATGTGAAATCACAGCAGAAGAGCAAATAGAAATGCGGACAGAAAACGGAACAAACTGCATAGCAGCAGGAATCCCTGAGAATGAAGAAAAAGCGGAGAATAAGATAGAACTCGCTGCAGAACTGGACCGGCCAGAGCTTTATGAGCGGTATCTGTCCATGAAATTCCGCGATTTTATGGACTGGTACTGGAACGTGAATGGGGCTAAAGAGCTGGGAAAACAAATGCCTGTCCCGGACAGGATCTATGTTGGAAATGCCTTCTGTCATCTGCTGTTTCCTGAAAAAAGGCAGTTATTTGAGATCCTTAAAAAGGCAGAGTCGGAAGGTCTGTCTGTGACAGTTACATTTTCATATCTGCGGGAGTTTATGCTGAAACCGGTGGAAAACCTGTTGGACGAGCTGGAGGAGTGGTGCAGAAACCGGGAGACATTTCTGGAGATTGCGGCAAACGACTGGGGCCTGCTGGAGCTTTTGAGAGAGCGGAAGGAATGGAAGAAAGAAAAAGAAGTTCTTGTGCCCTGTATGGGGACCCTGTTAAATAAAAGAAAAAAGGATCCACGGATGGGATACAAGCAGGGAGAGACAGGATATTTCCGGGAGAACAGCCTGAATGCGGAATTTTACCGGACGTATCTGAGGGACACGTTCGGGATCCGGCGGTACGAGTGGGAGTCCTGCGGATACAGGCAGAAATTCCCGGAAGGAAAGAACAGCATCCACGTTCCGTTTTATCAGACGAACACCTCCCAGTATTGTACTCTGTATGCTGTGTGTAAAAATGGAGAACGGGGAAAGCAGGAACTGCCGGAATCGTGTCCGGGATATTGCAGGGAGAAAGTCTTTTTGTATCCGAAGCATTTGAAGATGGTGGGGCGGTATAATTCGCTCTTTGCGCTGGATGGGAGTGCAGTTTCCGGAATGGCGGATACAGAAGGTTGGAAAGAGAAAAGAATTGATAGAATTGTAGTAAATTTGCTGTAACTAATATGCAATTAAAAATAGCAGATAGTCAGAATGGTACTCGCGAAAAATGAAACGAAATGTGGCAGATGCGAACTTTCAGAAGTTGGGAAGCTAAATTTGAGGAGAAATACAATGAAGATCACGGCGGGACTTGGATCCATCGATGAATATGTGCGGTACGTCGAGGCCGGGGCAGATGAGTTTTTCTGCGGATACGTACCTTATGAATGGAATAAAAAATACGGGACGGTACTGCCGCTAAACCGCCGCGAGGTTCTTGGTATCAACGTGCAGATCGGAGCGGAGAGCGAACTGAAGATTCTGGCGGCGCTGGTGAGAAAATATGGGAAGACGGTACATCTGACGTTTAATTCTCTCTATTATACGCCGGAGCAGTACCCGGAGATTGCAGACGTCCTTCACCGGTGTATGAAGCTTGGATTCTCAAGCTTTATTATCGCAGATCCGGCGCTGCTGATTTACCTGAAAAATAATGGGATCCGCTGCGAGATCCATCTGAGCGGGGAGGCGGCGGAGGTGAACAGCCGGATGATAGATGTATTTGACCGACTGGATGTCAGCCGTCTTATCTTTCACAGGAAGAACAGCTTCGCGGACATGGAGTCGGTGATCCGGCATGAGAGGGAAAAGGGCAGCAGGGGCGTATGTGAATTTGAAGCGTTTGCGCTGAACGAGCTGTGCCAGTTTTCGGGGGCGTTCTGCAATTCCCTGCACTGCGACGAGATGGGGCATCTGTGCCGGGTCCCGTATAAGATAGGAAAAGTTAAAGGAAATAGAGAGAAAAAAGAAGAAGGTTCAGAAACGGAGAAGCTGGTCTCACGGACGGAGAACACAGTGAAGGATGCGAATGATGAACGAAGCGCAGATAAACCGAACGAAGAGTATGAGGAACGAAGATATGATTCCGACGGCTATCTCTGCGGTGAGACAGGATGTGGGCTCTGCGCATTGTATCGGCTGCAAAAGGCCGGAATCACCCATTTGAAGCTTGTGGGGCGTGGGAATTATGTGGATTATATGGAAAAGGATATCCGGAATCTGAAGACAGCTCTGGATATCCTTGAGCATATGGATACGGAAGAGGAATATATCATGAAAATGAAACGAACGTTGTTTCCGTATGGATGCAGTGGGTTGTGTTATTATAGAGAAATGAATCCGGTTGCCGGGAAGATCACTTAAATACAGTGCGCAGGAAACCGGATTGGAATCGTATTAACACTCGATGGCTACCTTGATCACACCGTCCCTCTTATTTTCAAAGAGTGTGTATGCCTCTTCGATCCTGTCTAACGGATATGTATGTGTGATGAGCGGTTCCGTATTTAGTCTGCCCTCTGCGATCAGCCGAAGTGTTTCCTCACAATTGCAGCCGTCTACGCCGCCGGTCTTGAAGGTGAGGTTCTTGCCGTACATATCCGGCAGCGGCAGAGTCTGAGCCTTGTCATAAAGCGCAACGACCGTCACAACCGCATTTGGTCTTGCACATTCCCATGCAAGGCGAAACGTGGATTCGGCTCCTGCAACTTCAAGAACGACATCTGCTCCGCCATGGTCACTGTTGGCACGGACAAAATCTGCACAAGTTTCGGGTGATACGGTAAGGATTTCCGGATAGTGTTCATGGATAAAGCGGATACGGCCTTCGTCTTTTTCACAGACAATGATACGTTTCGGGTTCTTCAGCATGACACAGAGCAGCGTACAGATGCCCGTAGGTCCGGCTCCGATGATCAATATCGTATCCTCCTCTTTGATCTCAGAAATACGAGCTGCCCAGAAACCGGTGGCAAGAACATCTCCGACCAGCAAAGCCTGACGGTCTGTAACATGATTCGGGATTTTATTTAACCCCTGATCTGCAAACGGCACGCGAACATATTCTGCCTGTCCGCCATCGATCCGGCATCCGAGAGCCCAGCCGCCATTCTGATCGGTGCAGTTGTTTACATAACCATGCCTGCAGAAAAAACATTCCCCGCAGAAGGTTTCCACGTTTACCGTGACTCTGTCACCGGGCTTCACATTCGTTACGGCGCTGCCGACATCTTCAACAATACCGACCATTTCATGTCCGACGGTTATACCCGGCACAGCGCGGGGGACGCTTCCGTGTTTAATGTGCAGGTCACTTGAGCAAATGCTGGCGAGCGTTACCTTTACAATGGCATCCCGTTCATCTATAAGAACCGGCTTCGGTTTTTCTATTAATTCAAATTTCCCCTTGGAAACATAAGTGTATGTCTGCATTTTTATCCATCACTTTCTTCTTTATTTATTGATCCTTTTATCTCAGTCGAGAAGACGCCCGCATTTTTTCGTGGTGAGTAACAGCAAATTTGTTTCAGTGGGAGTCAGGTCTCCGACTTGAATCATGTCTTTGGTG
>CAKRNI010000096.1 GCA_934370915.1 uncultured Lachnospiraceae bacterium | reverse complement strand
ACATGATGGAATCCCGGATCTCTTTGATTTTTCTTTATTTATGCCGCATGGAATCTCCCATCCCGCCTGCAGATATCCTCAAACTCCTTAAGCTTCTGCTTTGCCTCCGGACTTAAGTCATCCGGAACCTGGATTCTTACGACGGCGTACTGGTCGCCGTGGATGGACGGATCTTTTAAGGAGACGATACCTTTGCCGCGGAGACGGATCTTTGTACCGGAGTGGGTTCCGGCTTTGATCTTGCAGACCACATCTCCGTATAACGTGTGGACCAGAGTCTCACCGCCGAAGACAGCTGTGGTGAACGGAACTTCCACATCGCTGTAGACATCCATGCCCTTTCTCGTCCAGCCCGGCTTCTCGCCGACTGTGATCTTAAGAAGCAGATCACCTGCGGCACCACCGCCGGTTCCCGGCATTCCTTTGCCTGCAAGACGGATGCTCTTTCCGGTCTCGATACCTGCCGGGATCTTAACCTTCAACGTCTGCGGCCTGCTGCCCGGCTGGTTCGGATTCTGGATCGTGATGGTCTTTTCGCAGCCATGAACGGCCTCATCGAAGGTTATCTGGACCTCCGCATTCAGATCGTTGCCGCGGTCAGAAAATCCAGAGCCTGAGAAGCCGCTCCCGCCTCCGAAACCATGATACCCAGAACTACCGAATCCGTCATGCCCAGCACTCTTTCCGCTGCCAGCCCTTCCTTTGCCGCCAAACATATTTCCAAACAGATCGCCGAAGATATCATCACCGTCACCGCCCTCAAAATGGAACTCATGATATGTTCCATCCCCGGAACGGAAGGATCCGGACCGGTATGCTCCGCCAGTACCGTTTCCGAAGCCGCCGAAACCTCCGAATCCGCTAAAACCACCGGCACCTGATCCAGTGCCCTGTCCGTAACCTGCCGTCTCATCAAAGGCAGCATGTCCGAACTGGTCGTAAAGCTTCTTCTTCTTCGGATCACTCAGGACGTCGTAAGCCTCATTTACGTCCTTAAACATCTGCTCTGCAGTCTTGTCCCCCGGATTGGCGTCTGGATGATACTTTTTTGCTAATTTCCTATATGCACGTTTAATTGCCGCAGCGTCCGTGTCTCTCGCGACACCCAGCACTTCATAATAATCTCTCTTTGTCGATGACATATTCACCACCTCGCTGTTCTATTTGTAATGTAACACATCTAATTTTCAATGTCAAGGGAGGTATGTGAATTTTTTGTGATATCGTAACCTGCTGAACCGTTATGTGATATCTCCTATCACGATTTTGAAATTAGCATTTTCATCAAAGAACATCTATAATACAAAAGGATCGACATACGCACCGGATGATCCGCCGGAAGATTTCTCACATGACATTCCGTTACGAAACATCTCACATATACCGGAATGCCCCTGAAGAATTCTATCGGCGCAGATCATCCACTTTTTTATTGCCATTATCTAGCATTTCCAGAAACTCTGACATACACTTTGGAATATACCGGTTCTTTTTATAGTAAAAGTAGATCGTCTGGCTGGCGAACTCCGGTGCCAGCTTATAATACACCACATTCGGATGAGGCATGGCCCCTTTGACCAGGGTATCACTCACGAAGGACGCGCCGAGACCGGCACAGGTCATATTATAGGCCGTCATCTCCTGGTCTATCGTCAGAACTGTTTTCGGCACAAACCCATACTGAGCGCAGACCCCCACTGCCCGCTGGTACATGCTGCTCTCCGGGGTCAGCATGACAAAAGGCGCGTCCGAAAACTGTTCCAACGGCACTTCCGGGTACTGCGGGGCAAGAAACTGCTCCGTGATAATATTTTCCAGACTCTGCTGATACGCTGCCAGTCTCCCGTTGATCTCCCAGCTTCCCGGAACTGCCAGGATCATATACTCCTGCTGGTACTCCCGGCATTCGAAATTTTCTCCGGTGATGACTTCCTTATCGATCAGGAAATCCAGAACGCCATCCGCCAACGACCTCTGCAGGGTCGGCGAACTTCCCTCCATAATATTGAGCTCCACATACGGAAATTTTTCCCGGAATCCCGCGATCAGTTTCGGCAGCACATAGGAGGACAGCAGCACTCCGCCTCCGATGGACAGCTTTCCCGTCTTTAGATTCTGTGTATCCGCAAGATAATGGGCGAAATCTTCCTCCGCCTTTAAGATGATCTCCGCTGATCGGATATATTCCTTTCCAACCTCCGTCAGCTGGACCGGCGATGTACTGCGGTCAAAGATCGGAAAACCGATCCTGTCCTCGATGCGCTTTACTGTATTGCTTAGCGCCGGCTGCGTAATGTATAATTTCTGTGCCGCCGCCGAAAAGCTTTTCTCCTTATAAATTTCATAGACATATTCTTTTCCCCGAAACATGAGATCTCCACCTTCATCGATTCTTTCTTCCGATCTTCTCCATAATTTTCATGAATCTGACGATCGGTTCCACAATAAAACGATTCTTACATATCCTGTCAGAACATATTCAGCATACCAGACATTTTCCTCCATATCAACCTTCGCCACACAAAAACATGATTATATTTTACCTGTTATCACATTTCTGTGATATCTCTCATACGTCTTTTGGAATTTCACAAAAGTCTTACCGTTTTATATAATATTTTTATACAAAATATACAAGGCAGGACGGTTCCAGAGCCGCCCTGGCAATGAAAACTTATGGAGGTCTTATCATGACAAGTGCTCTGCTTCAATCGATGTTAAAAAGCCTTGGTTCCCTCGGCTTTCTTCTCCTGATCGGCATGTTTTTACGTGCGAAAGTGCCGCTCTTCAGAAAACTCCTGATCCCGGCATCCGTTCTCGGCGGCTTCGTCGGTCTGCTCCTCGGACCGGAACTTTTAGGCACCCACGCCGTTCTCCCGTTCCCGGAAGACTGGACTACCACATGGTCCCTGCTCCCTAGTATCCTGATCGTGCCGATCTTCGCTGCGATCCCGCTCGGAAACTTCCCGAAAAAGGACAAGCAGAAGAAAAATAAAGTCCAGAGTGTCCACAACGCATCCCGAATCGCAATGGTAACTGCAGTCCACGCGTCCCAGATGGGTTCCCAGATCATCGTCGGCGTTGCCGCTGCCATGATCCTCGGCGCTCTGATTCCGGGATTAAACCTTTACAACAACTTCGGTTTCGAGATGAGTCAGGGCTTTAACGGCGGACACGGTACCGCAGGCGCTGTCGGAAACGTTCTCATGGAAGCCGGAAACGCGAACTGGGAACTCGCCCAGGGTGTTGCGACCACCTTCGCTACCATCGGACTTATCGGCGGCATCATCCTCGGTATCATTCAGATCAACCGCGCCGCGAAACAGGGACGCACCGTATACTTAAAAGATGCCGCTTCCCTTCCAGACTCTGTAAACTCCGGAATCAATACCGATATTGAGCGCCAGATCTCTGTCGGACGTGAGACCACATCCAACTCCAACGTAGAATGTCTGACCGTTCACCTCGGTCTGATCTTCATGGTATCCGGTCTCGCCTACATCGTTCGCGGATTCATGGTATCCCACAATGTTCCAGGCTTCAAAGAGATCCCTGTATGGCCTTACGCACTGATGATCATGCACGTTGTAAACTTCGCGCTCGTAAAGCTTCACTTAGAGTGGCTCATTGATAAGAAAGTGAAATCCCACTTAAGCGGAATGCTCTCCGACTTTGCGATCACCGCAGCCATCGCCAGCATGCCGTTAAAGGCAGTCATGGGCTTCATCGGACCGATCCTCATCATCAGTGTCATCGGCTTCATCCTCGTTTACTTCATGACGATCCGCTACTTCCGCCTGCTTCTTCCTGATTCCTTCCCGTTTGAGCGCGGAATCTACACCTTCGGTACCGGCACCGGCGTTATGATGACCGGTATGGCACTCCTTAAGATCTGCGACCCGAACTACGACAGCCCGACTCTTGAGGACTATTCCATTGCAAACATCATGATCTCGATCACGGACCTTGTAGCGCTCCCGATCATGTACCATATCCTGACACAGGGAACCAGCCCGCAGATGGTCGTATTCGGTATCGTTTACACCGGATTCTTCGCCATCGTAGCCATCGTCGGCCGCATTCTCTATCGTAAGAGCGCTGCTGAAGCATAAAATTTGAAATCACACAGAAGCAGCGATCCATAACAGCTGCAAAAGGAGTTATCATGACACCCGTTGTTGACCGTTTTCTGAGATATATCTCTATCGATACGACGTCCTGCGAAAATACCGGCAAGTGCCCATCAACCGCAGCCCAGTATGATCTCGCAAATCTTCTCGCAGACGACATGCGCCGTCTGGGACTTCAGGACGTGGAAGTGGATGCCCATGCTTATGTCATGGGCACGCTTCCGGCTAACACTGAAAATGCCCCGGTCATCGGACTCATCTCCCATATGGACACGTCCCCGGCGGCAAGTGGGAAAGATATCCGTCCCCAGATCATCGAATACCAGGGCGGCGATATCCTGTTAAACGAAAGCCTTGGAATCTCCATGACCATGGACGAATTTCCGTTTCTCAACGATTTTAAGGGACAGACCCTGATCACCACCGATGGAACCACACTGCTCGGTGCAGATGACAAAGCCGGTGTGGCGGAGATCCTTGAGACCTGTGCATACCTCATCTCCCACCCGGAGATCCCCCACGGAACGATCCGCGTCGGATTTACCCCGGATGAAGAGATTGGTGCCGGGGCATCCTTCTTCGATGTAAAAAAATTTGGTGCCGATTTTGCCTACACTGTGGACGGCGGTCTCCTGGGTGAGATCGAATACGAAAACTTCAACGGTGCCACTGTTACCGTTGATATCAACGGAGTCAGCATCCACACCGGATCCGGAAAAGGGAAGCTTAAAAATGCTCTTCTCTATGCCCATGAGTTCCAGTCCATGGTTCCGGCCACGGAGATCCCGGCATGCACAGAAAACTATGAAGGCTTCTATCATCTCCGCTCTGTGGAAGGCGGAGTGGAACACTGCCGTCTGATCTATAATCTCCGGGAACATGACCGCGAGAAGTTCTGGAAGCAGAAGGACCGGATGGAGAGCATCGCTGCCTATATGAACCACTTCTACGGTAACGGCACAGTGGAACTTCACATCCGTGATACCATGAAGAACATGAGAGATCCCCTTGAAAACCATATGGAGCTCATCGATAAGGCGAAAGAGGCATTTCTCTCCTGCGGCATCACACCATCCACTCCGGCGATCCGCGGCGGCACTGACGGGGCACGGCTCACCTTCATGGGTCTTCCGTGCCCGAATCTTTCCACCGGCGGCTTAAACTTCCACGGAAGATACGAATTTATTCCAGTCCAGGCTATGGAGTCCATGGTGCGCGTTCTCGCAAACCTTGTCTCCAGCTTCTCATAAGATCTGCCCAATCGTCTGGGCAGATTCCATCCCAGTCGGACAAGTCACTGCTGCTGTATTTCTCCTTTTCTTCACGGTAGTTTGTCTGACTGGGATATTTTAATGGTTACAGATTGACATTTCCCCTAAAAAGTGACAGAATTAAATCGTTTGTCCTGTACGGACATGGCAGTAAAATTATATGTCTGCCGCGCACGAAATGCGCAGTCAGATTTTCATTCATAAACCGGAGGAATCTGTAACGCCCTCACATCTCTGATGATCTTAACCTTTGTCTGGGATATTTACAGGAAATAAGATATGAAACCATACGAACGCTTTTTAGAATATTTAAAGATCGGCACCATGTCCGACCGCCGGAGCACTACAAGCCCCAGCACCATGCGCCTTTTTAACCTGGCACATCTTCTTGCCTATGAATTAAAAAATCTCGGTCTCACCAACGTGGAAGTCACAAACCACGGCATCGTCTACGGAAGACTTTCCGCCACACCCGGATATACAGACTGCCTGCGGATCGGTTTTCTCGCCCACATGGATACTTCACCGGATTTTAATGGCCTGGAGATCCATCCCCAGGTGATCCCGGATTATGACGCCACAGACATCCCTTTAGGCATCTCCGGTCTCACGCTCCGTGTCTCCGACTTTCCACATCTTGCGTCATTAAAAGGCCGCACCCTGATCACAACGGACGGAACCTCTCTTCTCGGAGCCGATGATAAAGCGGGAATCGCCGAGATCATAACGGCCCTCGAGACCATCATCCAGGAGAATATCCCCCACGGGGAAGTCGACGTCGCCTTCATCTCCGATGAGGAGATCGGCCATGGGACCGAACACTTTGATCCCGACCGGTTCGGCGCCCAGTTTGCCTACACGGTGGATGGAGTGGAATCCGGAGAGATCGGATATGAGAACTTTAACGCTGCGGAACTGATCCTGATCATCCACGGCAAGAAAGCCCACACCGGATTTGCAAAGCATCACATGGTCAACGCGAACCTTGTCGGCATCGAGATCAACAACCTTCTTCCGCCGGAGGAAACACCGATGGATACCGATGGCCGGGAAGGTTTCTATCACCTGAACCACTCTCATGGGGATGTAACGGAGGCCATGTATGTCTACGAAGTACGAGATTTTGAGGAAGCCGGACTGAAAAACAGGATCCAGACCATTACCTCCCTGGCTGATCAGATGAATGAAAAGTACGGTGACGGCACCGTCTCTGTCACTGTCAGGGAACTCTACAAAAACATGCGGCCGATCACAGAGACCTGCTGTCATCTCATAGAAAATGCGAAAAAAGCCGCAATCGATGCCGGGATCACACCTGTGATCCGCCCGCTGCGGGGCGGCACCGCCGGAGCGAAATTAAGCTACCGCGGTCTCCCATGTCCGAATCTCGGGGTCGGCGGCAGAGAATATCATGGTCCGCTGGAATACATCACAGCGGAGGATATGGAACTTGTGTCGAAGATTCTTGTGAATATTATTAAAGAATACTCCCACTTTTAATATCTCTTTTATAAATCTACGGATAACAGCATACGCTTTGGTACATTCTCCCGCCGCAGAGCTTCATCCGTACAGCATCTGTACGCTTCAGACTCTC
The DNA here is from genome assembly GCA_934370915.1 of uncultured Lachnospiraceae bacterium. Lineage (GTDB taxonomy): Bacteria > Bacillota > Clostridia > Lachnospirales > Lachnospiraceae > Pilosibacter. The sequence continues at coordinate 2,078 of CAKRNI010000096.1, read as the reverse complement.
GGCGGGATCTCCACTGTTGATATTTTCCTTACTGTTCTAATTATTCCTACTTTTCAAAAATCTGCCGGAATTCCTTTACCTGCGTCCGTCCGATCGGCAGTGCCTCTGCATCATAAAATTTCATCTTTACACAATATCCATTATTGTAGCTCACCTGCATCTCCTTCACATAATCCAGATTGATCAGGTAGCTCTTGTGGATCCGGAAGAACCGGCTCTTTTTCAGGTGAGTCTCATAATTGTTCAGTGACTCGTTCTGCAGATAGAAGGATCCGTCCTTCATATGGATCTTACAGGAACGCTTTTCCGTCTCGATGAACACGATATCCGCCACGTCAACGACCTGAAAGCTGGAGCCCACGTTCACCATGATCTTTCCGATTTCATATCCGGGGCCGGCGGCCTTTTCCTTTATGTGTTCATGGACCCGCTCCATCGCCCGTTTGACGCGTTCATAGTCAAAGGGTTTTAAGAGATAATCCACCGCTCCGATCTCAAAGGCCTTTACCGCGTATTCCCTAAACGCAGTGGCAAAGATGATCAGCGTGTCCGGCTGCTTTCTCTTTATCATGGATGCCAGCGTCGTGCCGTTCATGCCGCCCAGATTGATATCCACAAAACACACATCAAAGTTCTCATTCTCCAGCATTGCAAGAAATTCTTCGCTTCCGTCGGCCTCTGCGATCTCCGCCTCCGGCTCACACTGTTCCAACAGATATTTGAGTTCGCTTCTTGCCGGGCGCTCATCGTCAACTACTGCTATTCTCATACCTCATGCCTCCCATGTTCTGTCAAAAACTCCGCTGTTCAAACAGCAGGCTGTTGTCCTCTGCTCTTCCAAAAAATCGTCAGCCGATCGCTTTCTCCTGCTGCGCGCTTCCAGCCGCGCTGTCCGGAATGTTCATCCGCACATCCGTCCCTTCTTCGCTTGTCACAATCTGAAGTCCGTAGGACTTTCCGTATAAGGAGATCAGTCTCTGCTGCACGTTCATCATTCCGATTCCTGTGTGTTCTACTTTTTCCCCGCCGTACAGGCTCTGGACGATCCGGTAGTCCATTCCCGGTCCGTTGTCGATCACATCGATCCTCGTGGATCGCTCCTCCCGTTTCACGTTTACGATGACCTTTCCGACTCCTTTTTCCCTCTGCATTGCCCCGTGATGGACCGCATTCTCCACGATGGGCTGTAAGATCAGGTTCGGCACGCAGCTTCGAAGCGCCTCCGGATCCGCATTGATCTCGATCGAAAGACGTTTTTCAAACCGCGCCTCCTCCAGCATCGTATAGGCTTTTACATGCTCTAACTCCGTGTCCAGCGTTACCATATAATCGGTATCCTCCAGCATGCTGCGGAAATAGGAGCTCAGTGCCAGTAAGAGCTCCCTCGCCTTCTCCGGCTTTTCCCGGCAGAAGTAGGAGATCGTATTTAATGAATTGAACAGGAAGTGCGGATTGATCTGGGACTGCAGGGTCCGAAGCTCCGCTTTTCTCAGCTCTTCCTTCTGTTTCTCCATCTCAGAGAGCTTGATCTGCATCGCGAAGTGATTCGCCAGTCCCGTGACAAATTCAATGTCCGCCCGATAGGAATAGGCATTTTTCTTCACCAGCATCACAAGCGCCAGAACCTTTCCCTCATCGAGGAGGATCGGTGCAGAGATGATCACATTCTCCTTATAAAGAGGATAAAATCCATCCTCCGGTAAAGGCACGCGGCTGATCCTCGTCGTCTTGAAGGTCTTTGTCGCGGACAGAAGTCTCGGATAATTGTTCTCTGTGAGAACGATACTGGAAAATGCCCCGCTCCTTGCCAGAAATTTCATATCATCGATCAGTGCCGCGCCCTGACAGTGGTACTCTTCCATAATAATGTCGATGATCTTTCCCGCAGTCTTCCGGTCATTCTCCACAGAGCCCAGATACGGGGTACACCGCTCGGCGGTTCTCATTGCGAGGGAGACCTTGGATGCGACCTTTAAGTCTTCCGTGTTGAAGATCGATTTAAAAACATTAAAGAAGATCACCATGCCGACGGAATTGATGATCACCATCGGAACGATCACGATCTTTACGATCTCAAC
>CAKRNI010000095.1 GCA_934370915.1 uncultured Lachnospiraceae bacterium | reverse complement strand
TTTCCGGTCTCGACCATCAGGAAACCATCGTTTGTGGAGGAAACACGGTTGTATTTTTTGTAAGCCGGGATCTGCTCCTGTACGAACTGCTCCTGAAGGGAACCATTCTGGGCAACGACCACCTTATCTGCAAGATCGTTGAAGGATTTGATGCTGTCAACATCTTCCTTGCGGACCAGAATGCCGTATGCTGTCTGCGGATCTTCGTCTCCGAAATAGTAACCCTTGGAGAGGTTCATGGTCTCAGCTCTTGCCGGTGTGTAGGCTAAGGCAGAGATCGCAAGATCATATTTTCCGGTCGTGATGCTTCCGAGAACGCTTGTGAAATCCATCGGTTTCAAACGGACCTCGACGCCGAGGGATTCTCCGATAAACTTTGCAAGTTCGATATCGGAACCGGTGTAGGCGTCCTCACCGCTCTTTGTAGGATCAATGAACTCGTTCGGAGCGAAATACGGCTCGGTGGCGATCTCGATGTAGCCGCGCTCTAAGATGTCGTTCAGACGGTTATTGGAACCGGTTGTCTCGGAGGCAATGATCCCTGCGTCTGTCTGCGGAGTTGTTGTTTCACCGGAAGTCGTCTGTGCTGTCGTAGCGCCCAGTGCGGAGGAACCGGAACATCCGGTGAGTGCCGCAGCGGATAATAAAAGTGTTGTACCTAAGATGAGAAGCTGGTTGAATTTCTTCATGGATGGTTCCTCCTTGTATACTGATTGATTTATCGTAGTATTAAGATTTCAATTTAGCGTGGTAAATTGTTACTATGGTGAAGAGTATACAGGAGGAAAAACGATTTGTCAAGTGGGTAATTTAAAAATAATAAAAAATTGAGGAAGAACATGAGCAGTACATAAACACAGATAAAAGCCCGCCATTTTCAGGAAAGAAAGTGCCGGGCTTTAAAGAGCAGAAGGAGAAGGTACTACAGATAGGAGAATTAATTCCTATTCAGATGCTTTGGAGAGTGCCGTCTTTACCGCCGACACCAGCGCCATGGAGGTATACTGGGATCCCGCCGGATATTCCAGCCCTTCAAGACTCTGGTTTTCCAGAATCTGTGCGGAGATCGAATCCATGGCAGGTGCCATCAGGGGATACATGGTCTCCACAGAGTCACTCAAAGGCACGAGAGCCACGGAGCGGATCCCTGTGCGGTCCACTGCGACCTCCACATTGACGTTCTCGCTGCCCAAAACAATGGGGGACGAATAAAGTCCCGGAACGTATGTAACAGAGGCGGGAGCGGCCGATGAAGCGCTCTCGGAGGTCTGACCGGATGTGCCTTCGGGGATGTTGTCCTTCTTTGGGCGGAACATAAAGAGAAAGAGCATGATGAGGACGATGGCAAAGCCAATAAAGAGCGCAGTGTAGATGATCTCCTTCATTCTGAGGACGATGATCTTTGTCTTTGAACTCATGGAATAGATCCTTTTCAAGGAATATTTTGTATATTCTATGAGAACTGCAGGAAAAAGATTCGTGATCCCGGAGACGATAGGAGAGGCGTGGGAGAAAGATCCGACTCCGGTAGCTGCGCGATAAAGAACTTGACAATTCCCTTCGGAGCATATACGGTTGAGAGAGAATGATATGTTCCGGGTGTCCGGATACGCATACTGCGCGAAGGCGCAGACGGTCACAGGAGACCGCGCCCGGTGCGGGAACGTGCCAGGGCACATTCTTTTTCATATAGCAGGAGGATAACATGGGATTATGCATCATCGCCGGCGGTTCCGGTGCCGGAAAAACAGAATATATGTATAGGAAGCTCATTGAATTGTCCGTGAAGGAACCGGAGGGCAGATTTTTTGTGGTAACGCCGGAGCAGGCGACGATGCAGGCGCAGAAGGAGATCGTGAGACTTCACCCGAACCACGGAACCATGAATATCGATATCGTGAGCTTCGAGCGCCTTGCCTACCGGATCTTTTCGGAGCTTTCCCTGCCGCAGCCGGAGGTCCTTGACGATACCGGAAAAAATATGGTCCTCAGAAAGCTTGCCGGGGAAAAGATGGACGAACTCACCATGTTTTCCGCCCACTTAAACCGCCCGGGCTTCATCGGTGAGATCAAATCCATGCTTTCAGAGCTTTACCAGTACGGGGTGACGCCGGAGGAATTGAAGGCGCAGACAGCCGGAGAACATGTGGGACAGATCCTCTCGGCAAAGCTTTCCGATATGGAGGTGATCTTTGCGGCGTTCCGGGAGTTCACGAAGGAGAAATACATTACGCTGGAGGAGCTTCTGGACGTGCTCTGTCAGGTGGCGGACCGGTCTGCCCTTTTGCAGGACAGCACTATGGTCTTAGACGGCTATACGGGCTTTACACCGATCCAGTACCGCCTTATCGGGATCCTTTTGAAGCTCTGCAGGAACGTTTTTGTAACTGTTTCCGCGACGATGGAGCCGGGGATGGATCTTATGACGGAATCGGATGAGACGGATCTCTTCGATATGAGCCGGAAGATGACAGGAAAGTTAAAACGGCTGGCGGAGGAGAATGGGGTGAAGATCTATCAGGATCTTGTCTTTCATAAGCGTCCTCTTGTGCGTTTCAGGAACAGTCCGGCCCTCGATCATCTGGAGCAGACCTTTTTCCGCTATCCCTATACCCGGTATCACGGCGGGGATCGGGAGATTCTGCTGGTGCAGGCGAAGGATCCGGCAGATGAGATCGACTTTATCACGAACCGGATCGAGGAGCTTGTAAAAAAGAACGGGTACCGGTACCGGGATATCGCGCTGGTCTGCGGGGATCTTCCGGGATATGGAAGAGAGATCACGAGGAGCTTTGAGGAGAACCGGATCCCGCTGTTCCTCGATGAGAACCGGGATGTGTCGGGAAATCCGCTGATCCGGCTGATCCAGAGCGCTCTGGATCTTCTTCAGAAAGGCTTCGACTACGAGAGCATGTTCCGCTATCTCCGGACCGGACTTGTGACGGAGGAGACGGAAGCTGTGGACCGTCTGGAGATCTACGTGCGGGCCATGGGGATCTGCGGATTCGCGAAATGGGACGCAGTGTGGGAGAAGACCTTTGAGGGTGGCGAGAACCTGAATCTCGTGAAAATGAATGCGTTCCGGGAGAAGATCATGGAACCGCTCCGTGTCCTCAGGGAACGCTGCGCGGGCCGGGGAGTCCCGGTGGCCGTTGTGACGGATGCCTTAAAAGAACTTATGGAGACTCTGGGAACGGAGGAAAAGCTGGAACAGTTTTCGGAGCGCTTCGCAGATTCCGGCATGGACCGGGAGGCGAGGGAGTATGAGGAGATCTACGGGCTTGTCACGGAGCTTTTTGAGAAATTTAAGAGTCTTCTGGGCGATGAACATGTATCGAGGAGAGAGTATGCGGAGATCCTCTCCGCGGGCTTTTCAGAGCTTTCCGTGGGAATGATCCCTGCGGGGGCAGACCGGGTGGTCTGCGGAGATCTGAAGAGAACAAGACTTGATAAGATCAAGGTCCTCTTTTTCCTGGGAGTCAGTCAGGGTGTGGTTCCGGCGGATCACTCAAAGGGAGGCATTTTTACCGACAATGAGAGGGAGATCTTAAAAAAGAACTCCATGGAATTAGCGCCGACAGCGAGGGAAGAGGGGTTCATGGAGCGGTTTTACCTGTATCTCATGATGACAAAGCCGTCGGACCAACTGATTTTATCGTATCCGACAGTGACTGCAGAGGGAAAACAGATCCGTCCGTCCGGCATCATCGGGGAGATGAAAAAAAGATTCCCGGATCTGACACTCAGGGAGACAGAGGCGGAGAAACGGCCGGATGTCTCTGTGACGGCGGCGGAAAGAGCAGTGCTCGCCTGGCTTCAGGAGCCGGATCGTCTGATGGAACCGGAACATGAGCCGGAGCGGGAGCTTTACCGTTTCCTGTCTTCCGATGAGGCGAAGGCAGGGGAGATGGAAAATCTTGCAAGAGCCGTGTCCTACTCTTATAAGAAAGGCGGGATCGGACGGGCGGCAGCGAGAGAGCTTTATGGAACGCTTCTTCGCGGCAGCGTTACGAGAATGGAAGGATACGCGGCATGTGCCTATGCCCATTTCCTGAATCACGGGCTTGGACTCCGAGCCGGAAAGGAGTATGAGCTTGACCTCTCCGACATGGGAAATCTGTTCCATCAGTCGTTGGATACGTTTTTTCGCAATGTGAGAGACCATGGAAAGGATTTCAGGACTATCACGGACGCGGAGCGGCGGGCTCTCGTAAAGCGTGCGGTGGAAGAGGTCTCCGCGAAATACAGGAACACGATCATGAAGAGTTCCGCGAGAAACGCTTATCTGGAGAAAAAGGTGGAGCGGATCACGGACCGGACGGTGCGGGCGCTGATCTACCAGATCAGGAAAGGTGATTTCGAGCCGGAGGAGTTCGAGGTGGATGTGAGCACGCGGATCCCGCTAAAGGGCGGGGAGGCTGTGAATCTCCGGGGACGGATCGACCGCATGGACGTATTTGAGGATGAGGATAAGATCTATGTGAAGATCATGGATTATAAGTCGGGGAGTACGTCCTTTGACCTTGCGCTTTTATATCACGGGCTGCAGCTTCAGCTTGTGGTTTACATGGATGCAGCGTTAAAGCTTCAGGAGAGCCGGCATCCCGGAAAACAGGCGGTTCCGGCAGGAATCTTCTATTATCATATCGACGATCCGGTGATCGACCGGGAGGACGGAATGACGGATGAGGAAATCGAGGCGGGGATCTTAAGAAAACTCCGCATGAATGGTCTTGTGAACAGCAGTCTCGATGTGATACGCCATATGGACCGGGAGATCGAAAAGGAATCCGATGTGATCCCGGTGGCCTTGAAAGACGGATATGTACAGGAATTAAAGTCCTCTGTGGCAGGCGGAGAGCGGTTTGCTCATCTGACGGATTATGTAAACCGGAAACTCACAGAGATGGGGGAAGAGATCCTTGACGGAAATGTGGCGGTGGATCCCTACAAGCAGGGAAAACGGACAGCCTGCGATTACTGCCCGTATCACAGTGTGTGTGGGTTTGATCTGAAGACTGACGGGTATGGATTCAGAAGATTTAAGTCTATGAAGGCGGAGGAGATCTGGAATGAGATCGATCCGGAAGGGGATGAGGAGCCCGAAGATAAAACAGACGGAAAGGAGATCCGGTAATGGCGACAAAATGGACAGAGGAACAGAAAAAGGTCATCGAGACGAGACACCGGAATCTCCTTGTATCGGCGGCAGCAGGAAGCGGAAAGACGGCAGTCCTCGTTGAGCGCATCATCCGCATGATCACAGATCCGGAAGATCCGGTGGATATCGACAGGCTGTTGGTGATGACCTTCACGAATGCGGCGGCGGCAGAGATGAGGGAGCGCGTGGAGACAGCTCTCGGAAAGCTTCTCGACGAGTATCCGGGGGATAAGAATCTGGAGCGCCAGAACACGCTGATCCATCACGCGAAGATCACCACCATCGACAGCTTCTGCCTGAATCTCCTGCGGGAACATTTTCACGAGCTGGATCTGGATCCGGGATTCCGGGTGGCAGATGAAGGGGAACTTCTGCTCTTAAAAGCTGACGTGATGAAGGAACTTCTGGAGGAATACTACAAAAGAGGGGACGACCGGTTTATAAAATTTGTGGATACCTATGCCACAGGGCGCACAGACGGTGGACTGGAGGAATACATCTTAAAGGTATGGGAGTTTTCCCAAAGCAATCCGTGGCCGGGAGAGTGGATCGCGGCCTGCAGAAAAGAACTCCGTGCGGGAAAAACCGGCTGCAGTGAAGGCAGCATGGAAGAAACGCCGTGGATGAAATATCTGATACAGGATGTGAGGCGCCAGACGGAAGAATACTTAGACGGACTTTACGAGGCGGCAGACCTCGCGGCGGAGGAAGATGGCCCTCAGGCGTACGGGCCGATGTTAGCGGAAGATATCCGGGGGCTGGAAGCGCTAAAAGAAGCCGGAACTTACAAGGAGATTGCGGAGTGTCTGGGAAATCTGAAATTTGGAAGACTGGCGGCAGTCCGGGGGAAAAATGCGGACCCGGAAAAGAAAGAGCAGGCGGCAGCGTACCGGAACCTCGTAAAGGACGGGATCAAGAAGATGAAAGCACGGTATCTTCCGGGAGACCCGGATACCGTATTTTCCGATATGGATGCCTGCAGAGAACCGATCAGAATGCTTTTGGAGCTTGCGGAGGAGTTTGCCGCGAGATTTCAGGAGGCAAAGGAAGAGAAGAATCTGGTGGACTTTAATGATCTGGAGCATTTTGCCCTGGAAGTCCTCACCGGAGGCAGTCTGGACCACAGACCGGGACCGGTGGCGGACGAACTTTCTGAAATTTACGAGGAGATCCTGGTGGACGAGTATCAGGACAGCAACGAGGTACAGGAGACGCTGATCCGCTGTGTCTCCAGAGAGCGGTTTGGAACCCCGAATGTGTTTATGGTCGGAGATGTGAAGCAGAGTATCTACAAGTTTCGCCTCGCGAAACCGGAGCTGTTTCTGAAAAAGTATGAATCCTACGGGAAAGAGGACGGGCTGTATCAGAAGATCGAACTTCACAAAAATTTCCGAAGCCGCCCGGAGGTGCTTTGCAGCATCAATGACGTGTTCTACCGGATCATGACAAAGCAGCTGGGAAATATCCAGTACACGGATGATGCGGCATTGTATCCGGGGGCAGAGTTTCCGGCGACACCGGTGGACGGGCAGTCGAAGACAGAAGTCCTGCTCTTAAATACCGGGGACCCGTTGTTTGCCGGCATGGATGAGGAGAAGGCGGACTATACGGCGAAGGAGGCGGAGGCAAGACTCATTGCCGCGAAGATCAGGGAACTCACGGACCCGGAACATGGGATGAAGATCTTTAACGGGAAGACCGGGGAGTATGAGCCGTTAAAGAAAAAGGATATTGTGATCCTGCTCCGCAGTCTTTCCGGATGGTCGGAGGAATTTTTAAGCGTTCTCGGGGCAGCGGGAATCCCAGCCTGTGCGGAATCCAGAACCGGGTATTTTACGGCGGTGGAAGTGGAGACAGTCTTAAATATGCTGGCCCTCATCGACAATCCGATGCAGGATATTCCGCTCGCCGGCGTCTTAAAGTCGCCCATCGGCGGGATGAAGGACCGAGAACTGGCGATCGTGATGGCAGAGTTCAGGAAAGATCCTGACCGCGGGGAAGATGTTGGATTTTATGGGGCGGTGAAGAGATATTTAGAGAAGCATGGAGATCTTGAAAGGGAAGCCTTGAGTCATGGCGAGAACATTCATGAGGAGTCAGAGGAGGAGACGGTCATATACCGCAGGTTAGCTGCATTCCGAAATCTGCTTATGACGCTGCGGAAAGAATCCATGTATCTCCCGGTCTCCCGCCTGATCTACCGGATCTTCGATCTCACAGGGTACGATAAGTACGCCGCCGCCATGCCGGCAGGAAAGACAAGGCAGGCAAATCTTGCGATGCTCGTGCAGAAAGCGGAAGATTACGAGAAGACCAGCTATCAGGGACTTTTCGACTTTATCCGCTACATTGAAAAATTGAAAAAATACAACACTGATTTCGGTGAGGCGTCTCGGTCCGGGGAACATGACGACGCGGTGCGGATCATGAGTATCCACAAGAGCAAGGGACTGGAGTTTCCGGTGGTATTTTTAGCCGGATGCGGAAAGAAGTTCAACCGTCAGGACGCGAGAGGACGGATCCTGATCGATGAGGAGCTTGGAATCGCTGCAGATTTCTTTGACCCGGAAAAGAAGATCAAGGCACCGACCCTGAAGAAAAATGTTCTGGCGCGCCGGTCTGATCTGGAAAACATGGGCGAGGAGCTCCGGATCCTCTATGTTGCCATGACCCGTGCGAAGGAAAAACTGATCATCACCGCAGGAGACCGGTATCTGGATAACAAGCTGGAAAAATGGGGAGAGATCCCCGCGGGCGGCGCTCTGCCGTTTACGACTCTGAGCGCGGCGTCCTCCTATCTGGACTGGATCCTGATGGCGTCGGAGGGGGCGAAGAACACCATCAGTGTGAAGACGGTTCCGGTGAGCGATCTTCTTGTGGAGGAGACGAAAAATCAGGAGAAGAAAGCGAAGATCTATCTGGAACTGGAACAGCTCCGGAAAGCACAGCCGGAGGAGGTTTTGGGACTGATTGGGGTGAAATATCCTTACGAGGCAGATCTTTCGCTCCATGCAAAGATGTCTGTCTCGGAGCTGAAGGAACAGGGACAGTTTGTGGATGATGCGGAGAGTGCGTTCCTGATCAGGAACGTCAGGGAAAAAGATTTATCTGTTTCAGAGGCGGAAGAAAAGGCCAGAAAGAAGCGTGCTTCCGACCGCGGTACTGCCTACCACCGTGCTCTGGAGCTGATCCGCTTTTCAGAAATTTCCGGTTATGATGACATCGTAAAGAAGCTTGAAGAGATCCGCACGGAAAAGCGGATGCAGGAGAGCGCCGTCGATATGGTCTATCCGGGCGTGCTGACGAAGTTTTTCCATTCTGAAATTGCGGGACGGATGAAACGTGCGGACCGGAACGGAAAGCTGAGGAAAGAGAGTCAGTTTGTTGTGGGAATCCCGGCGCGGGAGATGGGAAAAGCAGATTCCGATGAGCTGATCCTGTTGCAGGGTATTATCGACGCGTGGTTTGAGGAAGAGGACGGTCTTGTGCTTGTAGATTACAAGACAGACCGGGTGAAAGAAGGCGGAGAACCGATCCTCCTCGACCGTTACCGGATCCAGCTCAGCTACTACGCAAAGGCGTTGGCTAAGATCACCGGAAAGAAGGTGAAGGAAGCTGTGATCTATTCTCTGGCACTGCAGAAAGAGATTCCAGTCCCGATCAATTATGACAAGACATGATCAAAAACTGCCCGGCACCATAACAAAGGCGCCGGGCAGCGTTTTTTCAAGTTATGAAGTTGTCCCGAAAAAAATTTATTCCGCAATGATAAGCTCTTCTGCATACGGCAGAGTCCTGATCCAGTCGCAGAAGGTATGCCACTCCACAAGCTTATGAGCCTTTCTTGCATGATAAATATTGACGAGTGTCTCATAATTCATTGTGCAGGTGCGCATCTGGTTGTAGCTGGACGGGAGAAGCTGGATCATGTCGTACCAGTCCTCCTTATTTTTTCCTTC
>CAKRNI010000094.1 GCA_934370915.1 uncultured Lachnospiraceae bacterium | reverse complement strand
TACATTCTTCCGGTCAGTACGGAACAGAAGTCCATGATCCGTTTTGTAACGCCCGTGTAGTTCATCAGAACACCGGCACATACAAAGAACGGAATTGCAAGAAGTGTCACACTCTCAGATCCGGTGATTGCCTGCTGGGCAAATACCGCCGGATTGATTCCCGGAGTCATGACAAAGTAAACAACGGAAGCTCCAAGTACCGCTACGAAAACCGGTATCTTTAAGAACAACAGTACAAGGAGAATAATTGCCATAATACCAACTGCTGAGTTCATTACTTCTCCTCCTTTCCGTTGCCTTTAAATAATTCTTTTAATTCATAATATTTCTGCTCTGTATAGCTGATCAGCATGAGCACGATGGAGACCGGCGCGATCGCGTAGATCGTAGAGTACGGAATCATTAAGATCGGGGTCTTTCTGCTTGTGCGCAGCATAACAGCGATATAGTTCTGGCTTCTGAAGAAGAAGTAGATCAGAACTGCGTATACAACAATAGGGATCAAAAGCTCTACAATCTTTCTGATGCTCTTCGGCAATGCGTCTACGAGAATCTCGATCGCCACATGGCTCTTTGTACGGAACGCCGCCGGAGCCGCCAGGAATGTGATCCATACCATGCATGCCAGCTGGAGTTCTTCTTCCCAGGTAAACGGATTATTAAAGATGTACCTCATCAGTACGCCGAAAAAGGTCACACAGATCAGGACCAGGAGAACCAATGACGCTACAGCAACTTCGATTTTATCCAGGATATCCAGTATTTTCTTCATTGTCATTCCTCACCATCCTTCGATCATCCGGCAAATCATGTTTTCCGGATCTTTATAAAAGAAATCTCATGGAAGACTGAGACCGCCATGAGATTTCTTTCTGTCACATCCTGCAGTTTACTGGATTGCTGCCTTTACAGTATCATAAAGGCCATCGCTCCATCCAAACTGGGAACCTTTCTCATAGAAGGAAAGGCTTGCTTCTTTCCACTGCGCTCTCTCTTCGTCTGTAAGCTCTGTGAATGTTACGCCTGCATCTTCCAGTTTCTTTCTGTAGTCGTCGTTAGCTGCTTCCTGCTTCTCGTTATTGTAGAGACCAGCTTCTTCACATGTCTTGAATAACAGATCCTGCTGCTCCTGTGTTAAGGTGTTGAGGTAATCTGTTCCGATGCACCATGTTGTGAAGTTTAAGATATGCCCTGTCATAAGGATATTCTTTGTAACTTCCTGAAAGCTCTGTCCGTATAATGTGGAGAGCGGGTTCTCAACGCCGTCAAGAGTACCGTTCTGTAATGCGGTGTAAACATCGCCCAGTGCCATCGGTACTGCTGTAGCTCCTAATGCATTGAATCCTTCTACATAGATCTGGCTGTTTGCAAGACGGATCTTTTTACCTTTGATATCTGCCGGTACAACAGCTTTGTCTTTTGTCATTAACTCACGTTCTCCATAGACCCAGTTGGAACCAAGAACGGTAAGTCCTTTATCCGCAAGCTTGCTGCACTGCTCTTTGTACCAGTCGCTGTCGATCAGTTTCCAAACCTCATCCCAGTTATCAAAGAAGAACGGGCCATAAAGGATACCAAGATCCGGTACGCCGTAGTCTGCGTAGAATGCGCCGTCGGCGATGGTGATGACGTTCTCACCCATGACCATCTGGTCGATCAGTTTACTCTTATTTCCGAGTGCGCTGTTTGCGAATACTTTGAGTTCCATGGTTCCGTTACTCTCTTCTTTTAAGAGTTCAGCCCATTTTTCAACAGCCTGTCCGATCGGCTCCTCTGTTGTATTTTCGAAACCGATGTTGATCGTTACAACATCACCGGATGCTGCCGGCTCTGCTGCTGCGGTTGTGTCTTCTGCTTTTGCTTCAGCTGCGGTTGTCTCTGCCGGTGCTGCTGTTGTACTTGTGGATGCGCTGCTGCCACAAGCGCTGAGTAACATAGATGCGCATACTGCTGCGGATACGGCTGCCATTGCTTTTTTCTTCATAAGTATGTTCCTCCCATTTATAAATACATTTTTTGTTTCTTGGATCAAAACTGAAATTCAGCCTTTACGATCTCCCCATAATTCTTATCCAGATCTTCAAATGCTTCCCCGGCATGATCTGCGGAATATGTTCTGGAAATAAGTTTTGTGAGATCCACAAATCCTTCACGGACAAGCTTTAAGACTGACCGGAAATCGTCAGAGGTTGCACCTCGGGATCCGTACATATTTAACTCTTTTCTCTGAACTTCCAGGAAATTGAAGTCTGCATTGTGTTTCGCGACACCGATCACAACCATCTTGCCGCGACTTGCGACTGCCTTTACGCAGGCCAGAAAGGTGGACGGGGCACCGACTGCCTCTACAGTCGCGTCGAATCCGTCTCCGTCTGTGATCGTCTTGATAAATTCTTCCAGTTTTTCTGGACTGTCGTTGACGAATCCGCCGTCAAGCCCGAAGTCCTCAACTGCTTTCTTTACCTTTTCCTCAGCGATATCTGTGATATAAGCTTTCGCCCCGTAGCTCTTTGCGGCTACGCCTGCCAGGATTCCGATCGCTCCGGCTCCAAAGATCAGCACCTTGTCATCAGGCTTTAACTGTGCTCTGGAAACACCGTGGTAGCTGATGCAGAACGGCTCTACAAGGGCCAGCTCCTTCGGATCAATTCCCGCGCCGTCAAACAGTCTCTCCACCGGCATCGTAAAGTAATCGCTGAATGCTCCTTCTCGCTGTACACCCATGGTCTCGTTGTGGATGCAGGCATTTACAAATCCGCGTCTGCAGGAGTAGCAGGTTCCGCAGTTGAAGTATGGATTTCCTGTTACCAGCATTCCCTTTTTGATTCCGTACGGGTTCTCGCTGACTTCCACAACTTCTGCCGCGAACTCATGTCCGATGGTTCTCGGATAGCTGACGTATGCAGACTGTCCGCGGTAGGAAGCGAGATCGCTTCCGCAGATACCGCCGCAAACCATTTTTAATAGTGCCTCTCCCTGTTTCGGGACCGGAACCTCTCTTTCTGCTGTGACAGCTTTCCAGGGTTCCGGAATGACGATTGCTCTCATTTTAAGATCACCTCTGATTATTTAACTTCTGTCATGAACTCATGTAAGAAGCGGAAGCCCCAGCCTTCACCCTCACGCGGACGGGCGAAACCGTTGTCGATCACCATCGGATTATCGATGATCGCGTCGATCCAGTCGAAGCTCTCTGCGCCGTATGGGTTTGCAACCGTGCAGAGAAGCGGTACATCGTAGTCTTTATAGTAGTGAGGAAGTACCGGGATGTTGTAAGCGTTTGCAAGCGCCGCGCTGTCTCTCCATGCCTCTACACCGCCGAGACGGATCAGATCCGGCTGCCATAAGTCGAGGGCACGTCTTCCAATCAACTCGCGGAGAGCAACTGTGGAGTACTCTCTCTCACCCATTGCAAGGCTGACCTTTGTCTTTGCATGGATCGTTGCGTATCCTTCAAAGTCTGTGTTCACTACCGGCTCCTCAAACCAGAAGATTCCGAGATGCTCTACGTTACTGATCAGCTTGATTGCGGACGGAACATCCATACCCTGGTTTGCGTCCATCATGATCTTCATATTCGGACCTGTCGCCTCTCTCACGAGGTTTAATCTGCGGATATCTCGCTCCATATCCGGACTTCCTACTTTGATCTTAACTGCGGTAAATCCGCGTTTCTGGTAGTTTACTACCTCGTCAACAAGCTCTTCGTCGCTGTAGCTGATCCATCCGCCGCTTCCGTATACCGGGATCGGTTTTCTGTGGCAGCCAAACATGCGGTAGATCGGCTGTCCCATGGTTCTTGCCCATGCGTCCCACATTGCTACGTTTAATGTAGCGAGTGCCCATCTCTGAAGTCCTACAATTCCGAAGTATTCGCTCTCGATCTCATAGTCTTTCTGGACCTGTGCGGTCTCATATACATGATAATCTCTCTCAAGAACGAATTTCTTCATATCTTTTAAAGCGCCCTCGATTGCGTTTGGACTGTAATGGAAACTTAAAAGATATCCCTGTCCGATTACTCCACCTTTTGTCTCAACCTCAAGAACGTAGAATGCGATCTTGCTGATATCGTGTGTGGAATCTGCAATCGGATGACTCAATTTGCTGACTGCCTGATAGATTCGTATATCTTTGATATATGTATCTTTTTCGTTCATTTTTATGCTCCTCCTGTTATCATTATGTCTGCGTTTGCGCTCTGTGATATATCTATAATCATATTACACCATTTAGTGATATATTTCAATGGCTTTTTATGAATTTTCACTTGCAATTTGTCACAAACTTATATATTCTTATTACAGCACATTTACCAAAAAGGAGGAACATAATGGCAGAAGCATTGACAAATCAGGCGTACGAATATCTGTATCGGAAAATCGTATCCTGTGAATACCTGCCCGGGCAGGAACTTAATGAAAAGCAGCTTTTGGAGGAGACCTCTTTCGGAAGAACTCCGCTCCGCGAAGCATTGCTCATGCTGCAGGCCGAGAATCTTATCGATATTTTTCCGCGGAAAGGAATGCGGATCACTCCTTTTACAGAAAAAAGCATTGATGATCTGTACCAGACCAGAAAGTTGATCGAACCGACGGTCTGTAGGAAATACATCACCATGTATTCCAAGAGCAAGCTATTGGAATTTCTGAAACAGTTCGAGCGGGCGGAAAAGGGTTCCGACTATGATGAATTCCAGATCGATACCTCTTTCCACTCTTATCTGATTGGAATCACCGAGAACAATATTCTCATCAATCTGTATCAATCCGTCATGATCCAGCAGATGAGGCTCGCCGTTTACGCCGCTTTAAATGATGACCAGAATCGTGTCGGAAACCTAGATCAGCATCGCGCAATCATCGATGCACTCTTAAGAGAGAACGAAGAAGACGTGCAGGATGCAATTGTCCTGCATATCAATCATTCTCTGATCAAATCCTTAAAGATGATGAAAACAGACGACTGATTTTTTGCGCAGCCTACCGTCAATATCTTCTCTGAAGCGCAGGCTGCAAAAAGGGCTGCCTGATCGCGGAATCCTTATTTTATCCGGATTCCACGATCCTGCAGCCTTTTTCTTTCTTCTTATCCTCTTAACTTTTTATAGAATACCAAACTTTTTAAATGCGTCCGTCGCGCTCATTCCGCCCTCGATGGCAGCGCGGACTTTCTTTTCTCCAACCGCCTTTTCCAGTGCTTTTTCGATGCACTCTGTCGCGATTTCCTTTGGAACGATCAATACACCGTCCATATCACCGAATACAATATCGCCGTCATGGATTGTCACCTGACCGATTTCAATCGTGCAGCGGAAGTCCACCACATTTGTCCGGATCGAAGAATCCTGCGCCCAGCGTCCTCTTGCAAAAACCGGAAAGTTCTGTGCAAGTACCTGCGGCGTATCTCTTGTATAACCGTCAAGAACTGCTCCCACAGCCCCTCTCGTTCTCGCTGTCGCAGTAAGAAGTTCTCCCCAGAGCGCGCTGTTTCCCGCGCCGGTAGCAATATAGATCTCATCCTCCTTCAGCTGATCCAGGGCCTCTGTCAGAAGCCCGAACGGTTTTTTCTGCGCTTCATATACATTATATTCCAGGATTGTACACGCTCTTCCGGCCAATTTCATGTCATCCTTTAACGGCATGATCTCCGGCGGCAGGAACTGATGATCGTAACCCATTGTATCCAGAATATCACCTACTACCGGAGTGTACAGTTTCTCTTTCATGAGCCCAAAAAGCTCTTTGTCATCGGTCCACATACTCATTGTGCATTTTCTCCTTTATTTTTAATATATTATTTGTATTATAGTGCAACTTGTGATATAATTCAATCATAATTTTAGGCAGTGTGATATATCTATAATTCTATCAACCTTTTTTCAGGAGAATGGCTATGATTATTACAAAATTTGAGACATGGTGGGTAACTCGCGACAAGTGTCTGTTCGATGAGAAACGCCAGGGCGGAGCAAAAATGGGCTGGGATGTTTTCGCAATTAAGCTGACTGCCGATGACGGCACAGAGGGGATTGCAACCTGTATGGCTGCCCGCAGCGGCGGTGTCACCGAAAGCTATCTTCATGACAGCATCGCTCCGATCCTGCTCGGGCGCGATCCCCATGACCGGGAAGCAATCTTCTATGAGTTATGGAATGTGGACCGCCACGAGGCGTTCTTCCCAGTATTCCTCCCGGGACCGGTGGATGTAGCACTCTGGGATATGTGTTCGAAGGCTGCCGGTCTTCCGCTTTACAAGTATATCGGCGCTTACCGCACCAAACTTCCGGTGTACGCCAGCGGAAATTTCCATGCTACTGTACAGGAATATGTCGACGAAGCTCTCTACTATAAGAGCAAAGGAATTTTAGGATACAAGGCTCATCCGGGCGGACCTGTTGAATTCGATATGAAGGTTCACGAGGCTGTACGGGAGGCTGTAGGACCAGATTACACACTGATGAGTGATCCGGTAGGAGAATATACCTTAGATGATGCGGTACGCGTCGCAAGACAGTTAGAGCGCCTTGGATACGAATGGTTCGAGGAACCATTCCGCGATTTCGAACTCTACAAATACACGGAACTCTGCAAAACTGTCGATATCCCGATCGCAGCCACAGAGACCACCCGCGGCTGCCACTGGGGTGTTGCTCAAAGTGTTGCTCAGCATGCCGCCGATATCGTACGCGCGGATGTGAGCTGGAAGGATGGCGTCACCGGTACATTAAAGATCGCCCATATGGCCGACAGCTTCGGGTTAAACTGTGAAATCCATACAACAACCATGAACTATATGGATCTTGCTAATGTCCATGTAAGCTGCAGCATCAGAAACTGCAAATATTTTGAATACTTCGTTCCCGAGGACAACTACAGACTTCCGATGAAGGGAGATCTGCCAATCAGGGACGGCTATATCTATGTCCCGGATAAACCAGGCGTCGGCGCTGAGCTTGACTGGGCTCTGATCAATGCAAACTGCCACAGCTATCGCTGTCAGAGTTTATAGTTGCTGATTTTTCAGGAGGTACACCATCATGAAAGAATTAGAAGGACGCGTCGGTATCGTTACCGGCGGAAGCAGTGGAATTGGGTACGCGATTGCAAATGTACTGGCTGAAAATGGCGCTGCCGTATATGTTATCAGCCGTACCGGAAAAGTCAAAGACGGCATTGCGCCGTCCGCCCCGGGTGTCACACACCTCAAAGGTGACGTCACTGATTACGACGGAATGAAACGAATCGTGAACGAGATCGCAGGAAAGTCCGGCCTCGATTTTCTTGTAAATAACGCCGGTATTACAAAAAAAGCCCGTGCCGAGGTATTTCCAATGGATGATTTTAAGCATATTCTGGATGTGGACGTGACAAGCCTGTTCGCTCTGAGCCAGATCTGCTACCCATATTTAAAAAAGAGCAAACACAAAGGACGCATCATCAACATCAGCAGCATGGCGGCACATCTCGGCTTCTCCGAGGTCGTTCCCTACTGCGTCAGCAAGTCTGCCGTATGCGGCCTGACCCGCGGTCTCGCTATCGAGTGGGCAAATGACAATATGTGCGTCAACAGCATCGCTCCGGGCTGGTTCCCAAGTGAGCTGAGCAAGCAGGTCATGACACCGGAAAGAAAGGCTGCAATCCTCGCGAGAATGCCTGTTCACGCTTTCGGTGACACAAGAGATCTGGGTGCTATGGCGAAGTTCTTAATTGGCGACGGTGCTACATATATCACAGGACAGGATTTCGCGGTCGACGGCGGTGCACTGGCTTATGGATTCTAATTTTGGTCAAATAACATATTAAAATTTAAATTGGCAGGACTTTTTGCCGGACGCGTTCTCTGTATACACGTTTCCGTAAAAGATCCTGCCTTTTTATTTTTGAGCTTTTTGAAAAAGAAAAATCTGCGGTCATTTTCTCTCTCGAGTTATCTGACCACAGATTCTTTAGGGATGTATAGTATAGTTTTTATGAAATACCTGAATTATATGTTCCAGCTTACATAAATCTGGAAACTGCCTTGCGGATCTGCGGACCCGCGATGATCGCAATGATGATCTTCGCTGTGTCACCCGGAAGATACGGGATAACACCGACGCCGAGAGCTGCCACGAAGCTCATTCCGAGCTGTCCCGCAAGCCATGCGGTTCCGAAGATATAGCAGATCGCCATTCCGATGATCATTCCGACTACATGCATGTAGATCTTTGCCGGGAACTTCTCAACGAAGAAACCTGCGATCGCTGCCAGAAAGATAAATCCGATCAGGTAGCCGCCGGTCGGTCCGAGAAGCTTGCCGACACCGCCGGTAAATCCGGAGAATACCGGAAGTCCTACTGTTCCTAAGAGCAGGTATAATACATAGCTCGCTACAGAAAGCTTCATTCCGAGAATATACGCCATAAAGAAGATGACAAGGTTTGTCAGGCTGATCGGTACCGGGCTGATCGGAATCGGAAGCGCCATCGGTGCCAGGATACAGGTAATCGCTGTCATAAGTGCTGTCACCGTCATCTGTGCGGTGGACATATGTTTTGCTGTTGTCTTTTCCATCTTTGTTTTCCTCCCAACATCCATCATTTCTGCCGCCGGATCTTGAATTCCATCATTCTCAAATTCTGCATTCCGGTACGCATATCATAAAATGGAATTGTTCTGATCGATTCTTTTCCTATCATACGCAGATTCCGCTTGTTTGTCAACCCGTATTTATCATTTGGTTTACATTTTCTTTTCTTTTCGCCTATAATCTTCCTGTACGCCATTTACCCGTCCAAGAAAACATGCTATACTCTATATACTTGTCCCCTCACCATCAAAGCGGGGACTTTAGCATTTACCCGTTATCCGTACAGAGCAGTGTCCGCATACATCACCGATGCGGTGCATTCGTTTGTATATACCGGGCATAAGGAGAGTTTTATTATGGCTGCTGAAAATGATCTCGGCCGTGACGACATAAAAAAGCTCGTCGTCCGGATCGCAATTCCCAGTATGCTGGCACAGTTTGTCAGCGTCCTTTACAGTATCGTAGACCGCATGTATATCGGAAATATCCCCGGCTCCGGCGATATGGCACTGGCGGGGGCCGGTGTCTGCGGTCCGGTAGTCACTATGGTCGGCTCCGTCGC
>CAKRNI010000093.1 GCA_934370915.1 uncultured Lachnospiraceae bacterium | reverse complement strand
CCAACGTCATAGGTCTCCCGGAATACCCGGTTCTGATAGGAGCTGAGTCCTAAAATCGAGATATAGATCAAAAAGATTGGTACCACCGTAATCGTCAGAAATGTGATAAGTAATTTTGTACGTATTTTCATGAGCGGCTGCGCGCTCCCTTCTTAGTTTTCGTCCGGCGATTCTGCTTATCTGCCGATATCCTGCTTGCACGCAGAAACTGCCATACGATAAGTATAACACATCTATGAGGGGGAATTTATAAAAGTATTCTAAAATGTATTTTGAAATAAAAAAATCCGAAAAGCCGCAGCTCCCATTGTGGGACACTGCGGTCTTCCGAACCTTATCCTATTATAATATTAAGCTGTTTCCTTTGCCTTTTTGCTGTCCTTATATTCTCTGTATAACGGAGCCACAATAGAAAGCACTGAAACGATCAAGAGAATCAGGCAGATCGGAGAAGTGAAGATTCCTCCAATTGCCGGCAGTATACCCTTACGGATCTGAATCGCACGAGCCAATCCGCCTTCTGCAATCGGTCCCAGGATGAGGCCCAGAACCATCGGCGTCACATCAAAATTAAATCGTACAAGGAAGAAACCGATCACGCCAAACAAAAGGATGATATATACATCCACGATCGCATTGTTGATTGCAAATGCACCGACTGCACACAGTACAACGATGATCGGAGCCAGCATATAGATCGGCACTCTCGCGATATATGCGAAGTACTTTGCACAGGTAATACCAATCAGCAGGAAGAATAAGTTGGAGAAAAAGATACCGCACATAACCGGATATGTGATGGCGGCCTGCTTTGTGAATAAGTCGTTTCCTGGAAGAAGTCCATGGATCATCATGCCACCTAACATAACTGCGCATGCTGTGGATCCAGGAATTCCCAGTGTCAGCATCGGGATCAGGGCACCACCGGATACCGCATTATTTGCACTCTCAGATGCACCGACACCTTCTCTTAATCCTGTTCCGAATAATTCCGGATGTTTAGATGCACGTTTCGCTTCGTTATATCCTAAGAATGCAGCAATACTTCCGCCTGCACCAGGCACGATTCCTACGATAATTCCGATGATAGAGGAACGAATGTAGGTAAGCGGATATAAGCAAAGCTCCTTTAACTGGAATTTTTCTTTCTTTACTCCCTTGATCAGGTCATCGTTTACTATCGCATTTTTCGTATCACTCACAAGCGTTAATACCTGGGAGATGGAAAACAGACCGATCAAAGCTACGATCAGGCCGATACCTGTCTGAAGATAAGCGATTCTAAATGTATATCTCTGTGCTCCTACGATGGAGTCCATTCCCACACATCCCATTAAAAGTCCGATCGTACCGCTTAAAAGTCCTTTTAACATGTTTTTGGATGCAATCGACGCAATGATCGTTAAACCGAATATCGCGATCATGAAGTTTTCCAGAGGTCCAAACCGAAGAGAAAACTTTGCGATCGGTGGAGCCAGTGTCAGCAGCGCGATGACGCTGATTACACCACCCCAGAAAGAGCTGACTGCAGCCTCGCGCAGTGCGATATGGGCCTTGCCCTGCTGTGTCATCGGATATCCGTCAAAGATCGTTGCCGCAGCAGCCGGTGTTCCGGGCGTATGTAGCAGGATCGCGGAAATAGAGCCGCCATATAAGGAACCACAGAAAATGGAGATCATAAACAGAAGTGCCGCAATCGGCTGCATGCTGTAGGTGATCGGAAGAAGAACTGCAATTCCCATTGTACCTGATAAACCAGGAAGCGCACCAAATACAATGCCAAGTACAGTTCCGATAAACGCCACAAGCAGATTTCCAGGCTGCACGGCGGTCGCAAATCCCTGTATAATATATTGGATCATACTCACATACCTCCTAAATCAAAAAGCCCTGTGGAAGCGGAACATATAACATCTTCTTGAAGACTACATAAATGACCAATGTGACTGCCACTGAGACAATCACGATATTGATTATGTTTTTCTTCGATGCCTTTCCAGGGAAATTAATGACCATTGTCGCAACTAAAAAGATCAGTGTTGAAACACAGAATCCAATATACTGCATTCCGATTACATATATAATCATGGCTGCAAGCATGATTACAACCATCTTTTTTCCTCTTGCTGAAAGTACTTCTTTTTTCTCTGAGTCTTCTTTTGCTATAAAGCCATCAATGATAAGTAGAACACTCAAAAACATTCCCAATCCGGTTACAAAAACCGGAAAGTACATTGCTCTGTCCGGAAATCCAAGCGCCATTTTAAAAGCAATGCCGAAAATCGCCAGAAGGATGACTCCCGCAATCTTATTTCCTTTTGCCATATATTTTTCCTCCTGTTTAAACCCAGGGGGAATGTGAAAGACATTCCCCCCGCCTTAATCCCCTCAGTCAGTTTTTACTGCTTTGCAATTCCAAGACTCTTGCATAACTCCATGTAGTTGTTGTATTCCTCTTCTGCAAATGCTCTGTACTCTGTGGAATCCTTGTAATTGATACAGTTTCCAAGACCCATCTTTTCACATTCTTCGATGAATCTCGGGTCCTCTGTAACTTTCTTCATAAGTGCAGACATGTACTTTACAATTTCCGGATCTGTTCCCTTCTTATAACCATATCCACGGTTTGTTCCCGTAATCTTTAAGTCCATTCCGAGATCTTCAGATGTCGGTACACCCGGAAGCTCACTGGAGAAATCCATGTCGCCGAATGTGCATACACATACGCTGAGTCCCTCATCCATCATGCTCTTTGTCTCAAGAATTGTCTCACAGAATGCGTCAACATGGCCGCCTAAGAACGCTGTCTTTGCATTTGCACTGCCATCGAACGGTACCAGTTCCATCTCATATCCGCAATCCTGAACCATGGAAAGTGCTGCCATATGATTCGCGTTGTTGATACCGGATAAAGCAACGGTGATCTCTCCCGGATGATCTTTTACATACTGAAGGAACTCATCACCTGTGGAGAAACGTTCATCATCTTTTCTGAAGCTCAGCGCGTACGGAACGCTGTCCTGAAGTGCAATGAACTCGATGTCGTCAAGATAAGAATAGGTTGCTGTACCTGTACAGTCACCCAATGCAGCTCCTGATGCCAGAGTAACAACGGTATATCCGTCTGCCGGTTTCTTTAAAACATCTGTAACTGCCACAACTCCGGATGCACCTGTTGTATTTGTGACAACGATCGGAACATCCACATATTCCTGTAAATACTTTGTCATGAGACGTGTTGCTGTATCAACTCCGCCGCCTGCCGCGAATCCTACGACAAATGTGATCGGGTCTTTCGGGAAACCTTCCGGAGCTTTAATATCGGAAGCATCCGCTGCCGCTGCTGTATCTCCCGCCGCTGCTGTAGTCTCTGCTGCCGCCGCTGTAGTTTCCGGTGCTGCTGTCGTTGTGGTTGCTGCCGGCTGACTGCATCCTGCTAACGATGCTCCTAAGATACCTGCACATAACATCGATAAAACTCTTTTTTTCATACTCGTCTCTCCTTTTTTAATAATGTTTCCGGGTTCATATGAACCATCTGACAAATTTCTTCCTTTGTTATGCCTTCCCTGTGCAGTTCTTCCAGATACCAGGAAAAAGCGATGGTCGGATATGGAAATTTAACCTGTCCTGTATCACTGCTCAAGATAATGTGTTCTGCTCCGACTGCCCTAATCTCTCTTAAGGATTTTTCGAATGTACTTTGACCTTCAATGATATGTCCGCATGAGTGCTCAATCATTGCGCCAAGTTCTGCACAATGTCTCTGTTGCTCGATACTCAATGAGCAGGCCGGATGCGTTATATGGGTAATCCAGAGTTTTCTGATTCCCGTTTCCGCAGCCTTGTCCATCAGGATCACTGTCTCATCCGGGCTTAAATGCCCACTCGCCAATACAAGATCATATTTTTTGATCAGCTCCAGGATCTCGATCACTTCACTCTTTATTTCACCTTCCGGTGTCAGGATCGTAATTCCATCTGAGAATCCTTTAAATGTCCGAAAGTTTTCTGCATCCATCGTCGGCATCCAGACGATATCGCCGTTCATCTTTCCGAATGCCTCAACCGCGTATGGATTCAAGCCGCCCACCTGTCGGTTTAATACCAATCCGGAGACTGTCCTAAAATCCGGATACCGCTCATTCATACTTGCGGCTCTTCCGGCGGTCGAACTCACATGGCTCTTTAGCGTGATTCCTGCCATCCCTTGTCTTTTTGCCTGTTCAACAGCCTGACTGTCTGTCAGCTTTCTTGGAATCACATCTGGTCCTGTATGGATATGCAGATCGTAAGCGCCCTGCAGAAATTCCGATTCTTTCTGCTGTTCACAATCTATCAATTGTCATTCCTCCGTATCATCCCTGCAGATATCCCTGGTTTACAATGTTCTGTATCTTTCCTGTCTCCGCCAGCATTTCGATCTGTGCTGCAATCTTTGGAATCATCTCATCCGCCAGATCATTGGATGTACCACCCATATGAGGAGTTAAGATCACATTGCTCATCTTCGCCAGCGGATTTTCTTCCAGATTCTCATCTTCCACACAGTCAAGTCCTGCGGCTGCAATCTTTCCGGAAACCAGTGCTTCTGCGAGTGCCTGATCGTCGATCAATCCACCTCTCGCTGTATTAACCAGGATCACACCGTCCTTCATGGACTCGATCTCCTGTTTCCCGATGATATGGCGGGTACTCTCAAGAAGCGGCACATGGATCGTAATGACATCGGATACTTTGATCAGTTCTTCCAGCGGAAGATATTTCATATGAAATTCTGTTTCTTTTTCTTCATTCATCCGGAATGCATCATAATAGACAACGTCAGCTCCAAAGTTCTGTACCTGTCCCGCTACCATCCGGCCGATATGTCCTCCGCCAATCACGCCGACGGTCTTATGATTCAAGGTCGTCATCTGCTTTGCATAGAGCTTGTTATTCCAGATTCCGTCATGAGTCAGGCGGTTCTGATCAATCACCCTGCGGCCTGCGGAGAGCATCAGCGCTACAGCCAGTTCTGAGACTGCATATGCATTCACTCCCGGCATGTTCGCAACCATGATTCCAGCTTTTCCTGCAGCCTCAATGTCCACCGAATCATATCCGGCTCCCCAGCGAATAATCGCTTTTAGATTTTTCTTTGTCTGAATCACTTCTGCTGGAGTTTTTAATACACGGACGATCACGCAGTCCCCGTCTTCCATCTCTTCGTAGGCTTTCTGATCGTTCACCGGAACGATGTCATGTCCGGGAAGAAGATGTTCAAACTTCTCTTTTGTTCCGTCCGGATAAGGCCCTGCCAGAATTATCTTCATGCATCTGCCCCCTTCATGGTCTCTGCTGTCTTTCTCATGAGTGCCTCTGATGGACTCTTTCGATCAATCTTTGAAACCTCAACGATCAGCTTTTTCACATCGACTTCATACTCTTTCGCAATCTCTTTAAATTTCTTTACGAAAGAAGAATGGCATCCGGAATATCCCAGAATTAATTCCATCGGTGTGATCGCTGTTTTGTAACCATGAGTCTCCATTGCCGGAATCAACTCTTTCTCAAGGAAATCAAGCAGACCGTAAAAATCAACTTCCGGTGCTTCCCCATATTTTTTCGCGAGCGCCGTTGCAACTTCTGTTGCAAGGTTTCCAGCACTTCTTGCCATTCCAAGCAGTCCGCAGTCGAGAACGTCAACTCCGCTCCGCATTGCTGCCAGAGCATTTGCCGCTGACATTCCAAGATTGTTGTGGCAATGGAAGCCGATCGGAATCTTTACGGCAGCTTTTAAAGCTTTCACATACTCTTTTACTTCATCCGGAAGCATACATCCCGCGGAGTCCATGATCGTCATCTCATCAACGCCCATAGCTTCAAGCTTCTTTGCCTCCTCAGCCAGCTTTTCCGGAGTGAGAATGTACGCTTTCATAAGCGAATACCGGCAGATAAGTCCGGCTTCCTTTACAGTCTTTATTACCTCTGTATACTTTTCTGCATCCCCCGCATCAGCGCCGACTCTTAAGAAGTTAAGACCCTTGGCTGCTGCATGTTCTACATTTTCTTTCTTATAACGTTTCGCGTTCAGGAACATTCCGATCTCAGCTTTTCCAAGAAACGGCTGTACCAGTTCCAGATATTCCGCATCGCTGACTGGTCCCTCAAATCCAAGATTTTCTGCTCCCAGTCCCTTTGCGTTTCCATACTCTATAATTGAAACTCCGTTATCTGTTAATCCCTTTAACATCATAACGGTCAGGTCTTTTGGAAATCCGTTTCCCAATACATTGGCACCGTCCCGCATGGTGCAATCCATTATTTTCATGATGTCTCCTCCTTTGTTGTTTTTCCGAAAACCACCGTATATTTTTGTTGTATTTATAATATAATGTTTTGTCAGAAAATGGAAACAGAGAATTTTTGTCCTGCTACAAATCTATTTTGTTGATTTTTGAAATTCGAAATATATTTTTTGTTAATTCATTGACAATCTTTTTCTCTTCCACTATAATTTAACTATCAGTAAATTAACTTGTTTCAGGAGGGTGATGCATTGGATACAAACAGCCTGCTCTATTTTGCAGAGGCGGCAAAAGATTTGAACTTTACACGAACAGCAAAGCGATTATTTATTTCCCAACAGAATTTAAGCAATCATATTTCTCGGCTGGAAGACTACTACAGGGTAAAATTGTTTGAGCGAAAGCCCCATCTTGCACTGACTTACTCTGGAGAAGTTCTTCTGGCTTATGCCAATAATTTTAAGATGGACGAGGATAACTTAAAAAACGTTCTTTCTGATATCCACGAAAAAGAACGCGGCACATTAAGAATTGGCTGCAGTCCCGTCCGCAGCAGTATCGTAATGCCGATTTTGGCCGAGATTTTTAACAGAGATTACCCGAATGTCGAGCTGCACCTTTATCAGCAGCATTCTAACGAATTATCGGAAATGCTTTTATCCGGCACTCTCGATTTTGCCATAAGTGTCGACAAGATTTTCCATCCGAATCTGATATCGACTCATCTGTTTACTGATACCATGTTCCTCATGGTATCGCGGGATCTTTTATATAATTTTTTTGGAGATCAGACTGATTCTATTATCGAAGAAGCGCGAAACGGAGCCTCTCTGAAAACCTTCGAAGCTCTCCCATTTGTCAATGTCCGTTCTACCTCCATTGTCCAGGACTGCTTTGAAACTAGCGGCTGTACGCCAAACTTCATTGTGACTACCAGCTTTCCACAATACACAATGCCTAATTCCTATGAGCGGATGGCTGCCTCCATCGTCACACGAACGATCTATCTTCATATACGGGAACATATATCGAACAATATCCTGTTTTTTCCGCTTATTACTTCTCCCGCGCTGTCGCTCCATGATATTTCCTTTATCCGTCATAAGCGCAAATACCTTACCAAATACGGTCAGCATTTCCTGGATATCACATCAAAATACTTTAAAAATCTGGAGGCACAAGCTTAATCTCCATATCAAATACAGTCTGCAGCGGCGGCAGTTTTCTCTGGATTTATGACAGCAAAAAGCGGCGCAGCTTCCTGACCTTTCCGGAAACTGCGCCGCAGCTGCTTTCCGATCATTTCTGTTCCCTGAACATCCATGATCGTTCTATTCTTTTTTCTACTACAGATATTTCTTTAAATCCTCAACCTTGTCAAGCTTCTCCCAAGGAAGATCGATATCCGTTCTTCCAAAGTGACCGTATGCTGCGGTCTGCTTGTAGATCGGACGGCGGAGATCAAGCATCTTGATGATTCCTGCCGGACGAAGATCAAAGTTCTCGCGGATGATCTCGACTAACTTCTCATCGGATACCTTTCCGGTTCCCTCTGTCTCAACCATGATGGAGGTCGGATGAGCGACGCCGATTGCATAGGAAAGCTGGATCTCACACTGGTCTGCAAGTCCTGCCGCTACGATGTTCTTTGCAACGTAACGCGCTGCGTAAGCTGCGGAGCGGTCAACCTTTGTGCAGTCCTTTCCGGAAAAAGCTCCGCCGCCGTGACGAGCGTATCCGCCGTAGGTATCAACGATGATCTTTCTTCCGGTCAGTCCGCTGTCTCCGTGCGGTCCGCCGATTACGAAGCGTCCGGTCGGGTTGATGAAGAACTTTGTATCTGCATCTACCATCTCCTTCGGAAGAATCTCATCAAATACATATTTCTTGATGTCCTCATGAATCTGCTCCTGAGTCACATTCTCATCATGCTGTGTGGAGAGAACGACTGCGTCAAGGCGGAACGGCTTTCCGTTCTCATCGTACTCAACAGTAACCTGAGTCTTTCCGTCCGGTCTCAGGTACGGAAGAGTTCCGTTCTTTCTTACCTCGGTGAGACGTCTTGCAAGCTTATGCGCAAGAGCGATCGGATACGGCATATACTCCGGTGTCTCGTTTGTAGCAAAGCCGAACATCATTCCCTGGTCACCGGCGCCGATCGCGTCTAACTCATCGTCTGTCATGTTATTCTCTTTCGCCTCAAGCGCCTTATCAACACCCATTGCGATATCGCTGGACTGCTCGTCGATCGCAGTGAGAACACCGCAGGTATCACAGTCAAAACCATATTTTGCACGGTCATAGCCGATCTCACGAACTGTCTCGCGGACGATCTTCTGGATATCCACATATGCCTTTGTTGTGATCTCACCCATTACCATAACAAGACCTGTTGTTGTGCATGTCTCACATGCAACACGGCTCATCGGATCCTGTTCCATTAACGCATCGAGGATCGCGTCGGAGATCGCGTCGCACATTTTGTCCGGATGTCCTTCAGTTACGGACTCGGAAGTAAATAATCTCTTTTCCATTGTAGCTCCTTTCAAGTTGTAGGAAGGCCGCACCTGCTCCCAGCAGTTACAGCAAAACAAAAGTCCGCTCATGCTAAGCGGACTTGACTGGTTTACGTGGTCAAATCCTCTTATTGCTCGATTTACTCGCTCAGGTTGGCACCTTCCTGCCCTCTCGCGTCTGCGATTAACAGGGGTTGCCGTGACTTCACCGGTCCTATGTACCTCCATCACTCTGAATAAGGGATATTGCGAACTTTTTTAAGTTTATTGTGCTGTGAGCCACCTGAAAAATGACCCACGGACTGTATCTTATACGATTCATACGGGAATGTCAAGCGGCAATCGCAAAAAAACCCGAAAATCCTTATCAACCGACTCTCAGTCTGAATTTCTGCGCTTCCTTCTCGGAATCCACGCGCTCGATCACAGCGCCGAGAGAGCGGAGTTTCTCTTCAAAATTCTCGTAGCCGCG
>CAKRNI010000092.1 GCA_934370915.1 uncultured Lachnospiraceae bacterium | reverse complement strand
CCGAAGGAAAGTATCAAGAAAATCTGGGACCGCTTCTATAAGTCGGATCTCTCCAGAGGTAAGGATAAGAAGGGAACGGGACTCGGTCTGGCGATCGTAAAAGAGATCATACAGGCACACGGGGAAAATATTGATGTGATCAGCACTCAGGGGGTCGGGTCAGAATTTATCTTTACGCTGCCGAAGGCGACGGCACTGTAATACAGCCAAAAAACGGACACAGAAATCTCTATTCTGTGTCCGTTTTTTGTTGCTGGCGTCTTGCGCGGTCGCTTTTTTCTTAGATCTCTTTCATCTTCGTCCCGATCGCATGAACAACAAACGGAACGAATAATGTGATAAATGCCGCATAGCCGAGATATGCATAACCTTTCTTTACAACTGCCATCAGACCGAACTGGGCGATCGCGAATGCGAGGAAGGTGAAGATCAGGGTAAACGCCGCGTTGCGTCCAAGGTGGCCTTTCGCACGGGCCTCGTCATTTGGCATACGGCGCTCAATAGCATTTACGCACCGGGTCACGATACCGGAGATCATGTTTACGGCTGTGGAGATCGCGCCGAGAATGATCAGGACGGAGATGATCGTTGTGAGTACTCCTGCGCCGACACCATTCTGTACAAGAACGAGCATCGGAACGGATGCGCCGATCAGAGTGTCCGCATAGGCAACCGCTAAGAGTCCGAAGATGGATAACTCCATCGCGAAGAAGTTGCAGACGAACATCCAGATTGCAGCCTTATCGATCTGCTTTTCATCGGTTACGGACTCCATATGCTGGTACATGACGGATACAGATGCCAGCTGGAAGAAGAAGTACAGGATTGCCGACCAGAGTGCCGGTCCGAACGCGCCGGTCTCCTTAGAGATCAGCGGCATTTCTCCTGCCGTCATCTTTCCGATGGAATCCATAATGTCGCCCCACTGTGCCGCAATATTCGGAACAAAAACGAGTACAAGACCCGCAATGATCAAAACGCTCAGTGTGGAGGCGCATTTGCGGACAACGGCGGTTCCAAATAATGCGATCAGGAAGATAAACACACCGATGATCAGAGTGCACATCCAGTACGGAATGCCAAACAGAGTCGCGATCGTGGATCCGCCTGTGGCAAACGCTGCCGCAGATGCGGTTCCGATCATGATCAGATAGCAGATCTCATAGAGATTCGACATCACCGGGCTTGTCTTTCCATACAGGCTGTCGGAAAAGCTGCGGTAATCGTAGGTTTTGTGTTTATATGCGTATCGCATGCCGTACCAGAAAAACAGCGCGTAGAGTCCCTGCGCCACTGCCGGCAGGATCAGGCACCAGATTCCGTAATTGATAAAATACTGGTAGATCTGTGCGCCGGAGGCGAAACCACCTCCAAACTGTGTGGTGAATGCCACGAACGCGAGTCCCATCGTGAGCGGCATTCTGCTCTTGTCAATCAGCAGACTTTTCTTTTCAGCCATATGACTTTTCCCCTTTTTACTTATTATATTCGATGACTTTTCCAGGATTTAAAATCAGCTTGTCATCAAACGCCAGCTTCACAGCCTTGTAAAGCCTGATCATGCGCTCGCCGACAAATTCCTCAAGGAATTCGATACGTCCGTTTCCAATACCGTGTTCTCCGGAAAGCTGTCCGCCAAGCTCTTTAGAAAGGGCATACAGTTCCTTTAGGCACGCATGTGTCGCGCTCTTCCACTCTTCATCTGACATTTCCGGTCCGCGGAGAAGCTCGGTGTGGATATTTCCGTCGCCGCAGTGTCCGCACGGCTCTACCCGGACTCCGTGAGATAAAGCGATCCGTTTTGCCGCCTTTACATACTCCGCGATCCGCGCTCTCGGGACAACAACATCACATTCCTCCTGAGAGACAGAATCTGCCTTCATTCCCTCAAGGATCGCGCCGCGGACTGCCCATACGGTGCCGGCCCGCTCCGGTGTATCTGCAAGGAAACAGTCTAACGCGCCATGGGCCAGCGCTGCCTCCGCTGCCGCCTCGACTGCAGAGTCAAGCTCCTGTCTGCTGGACGCGTCGTACATCACGATCAGCACCGCTTCCCCCTGTTTTACAGGAAACATTTTATTCAAGCTGCGCTCCACGATATCGATGAGTTCACGCTCCAGAAACTCAATGGCTGTCGGAACAAACGGAAGTGCCAGAACCTGCGGAACCATGTCCGCGCACTCTTCCAGACTCTTAAACGGCATGACCAACGTGCAGGAACATGTCGGGGCCGGCAAAAGCTTTAAGGTCACCTGAGTCAGGATACATAAAGTTCCCTCAGACCCGATCACGAGATCCTTAATATCATAGCCTGTTGTGTTCTTCACGACATTGGAGGAAAAGTTCATGATGGATCCGTCCGGCATAACAGCTTCGATGCAGCGGACAAAGTCTCTTGTCAGACCGTAACGCACCGCCTTCATGCCGCCGGCGTTGGTGATAACGTTTCCGCCGATGGACGCTGTCTTTTCACCCGGATCCGGCGGGTAGAAGAGGCCTTCTGCCGCTGCTGCCGCCTGAATATCGATAAGCAGGGCTCCAGGCTCTGCTGTGATAGTCTGGTTTTTATGATCGACCGGAAAAATCCGGTTCATCCGCATGACGGACAACATGATTCCGCCGTACTTGCATGTTGCTCCGCCTGCAAGTCCTGTTCCCGCGCCTCTGCAGACCACCGGGATATTTTCCCTGTAAGCGTACGCCATGATTTTGGAAATTTCTTCTTTATTTACAGCCTCGACATAGAGCTCCGGCGGATAGATTCCATACTCCGGCATCTCGTCGCGGTAATATTCCTTCGCGATCTCATCCCCGACCCAGACACGGCTTCCATCGGTCATGGAACGGATGGCATCAAAATCAGCTTCTGTCATTTTCTTATATGGATATGCCATTTCTTAGTCCTCCTTCCGATTCCGGATCAGTTCCGTGAGTCTCGGAACAACCTGATACAGGTCATCCACGATACAATAGTGGGCAACGCCAAAGATCTGCGCCTCCGGATCATTGTTGATCGCAACGATGCAGCCGGAGTTCTTCATACAGGACGTAAACTGGATCGCGCCGGATACACCGCAGGTGATGATGAGCTGCGGGCGCACGGTTCTTCCGGAAAGTCCGATCTGGTGCGCAGTGTCGCCGAAACCGTTCTCGATCATTGGACGGGTGAACGCAAGCTGTCCGCCGAGGGCGTCTGCCAGCTCCCTGCACATCTCCACGTCCTTCTCATTCTTTACACCACGTCCTGCAACGACGATGATATCCTCTTCCTCAAGGCTCTTTTTCTTGTCCATGATCTTCGAGGACACGATCTCGATTCTGGAGCGGGCCATATCGTCCGTAACCTCGCATTTTACGATCTCACCTGTCGGATCCGCGACTTTTTCCGCCTTATCCATGATCCGGTAGCGGACAGTCGCGAACTGCGGGCGCGCCTTTGTGATGGCGATCTGCGCCATGATGTTGCCGCCAAATGCCGGTCGGATCTGGATCATATCCGTGTTCGGCTTGATGTCAAGTGTCGTACAGTCTGCTGTCAGCCCGGTATGGAATCTTGTGGAAAGTCTCGGTGCCAGAGAACGCCCGAGAGCCGTGGCTCCGATCAGGACAGAGCTTGGTTTTACGGCTGCGATGCAGTCTGCCACCGCGTCTGTATAGCAGTCCGCGCGGAAACCTTCAAATCCCGGATGCTCATAGACATAGACCTTGTCCACGCCGTAAGGAAGAAGCTTTTTCGCATTCTCCTCTGTTCCCTCTGCGCCGACGATCACACAGTTTACCTTATATCCGACTTTCGCCGCCAGCTTTCTCGCCTCTCCGATCAGTTCGAATGCCACCGGATGGATATCGCCCCATTCCTGTTCCACGAAGATCA
This sequence comes from uncultured Lachnospiraceae bacterium, assembly GCA_934370915.1. Classification (GTDB taxonomy): domain Bacteria; phylum Bacillota; class Clostridia; order Lachnospirales; family Lachnospiraceae; genus Pilosibacter. Next base: position 5,478 of record CAKRNI010000092.1, on the reverse strand, counting down.
GGAAATCTTTCCATTCTTTCTTGTCTACCGCACCGGCGCGCTGTTCAAATGTGATCGCCTTCTCCGGACACTGTCGGACACAGAGGCCGCACATACGGCAAGTATCTCCGACAGTGATCCCGTCACCTTCGATGGTCAAAGCTCCGAAGGGACATTTTTCCACACAGACTCCGCAGAGACTGCATTTTTCTGCATTAAATTTAATAAAACTCATGGTTCCCTCCTAAATAAGCTTTTTCCCTGTCAGGATCCCGAACAGCTTCTCTGCCTTTTCATCGGGCGTTCCTTCCAGATAAACTTTTTTCTCCGCCTCCGGCGGCGCAAACATGCGCTCTACCGCTGTTGGGGAACCGATCAGTCCATACCGGCTTAAGTTTTTGTCCGGCATATCCTCAAATGTCATGATGCGGACCGGACGCTCTTTTGTCTGCTTCTTCAACTGATAGGACGGAAGACGCGGAACGCACATATCCTTGTCTACCGTGATCAGACATGGATACGGAATCTTTGATACCTGAGATACACTGACCAGTTCCTGACGCACCGTGATCGCCTTCGCGTCCGCCTCAGTCACTTCCGCCACCCATGCCGCGTGTGGGATGTGGAGATGTTCCGCGATGGCCGGACCGACCTGTGCGGTATCACCGTCCGTTGTCTGTCGTCCACAGACGATAAGATCCGCGCCGCCGAGTACCTGGATCGCCTGAGAAAGTGCATAGGAGGTCGCTAACACGTCCGCACCCGCAAACTTTCTGTCCGATAAAATAACCGCGTCATCCGCTCCCATGGTGTATGCGTCACGCACCATCGTCTCCGCCTGAGGCGGTCCCATCGTGAGGACCGTCACCGTTCCGCCCACCTGCTCTCTCAGACGGATCGCGGTCTCCAATGCAAACAGATCATAGGGATTCGTTCTCGTATCCCCTGACATTCTCTTCATTGCTCCGGTCTCCGGATCGATATCGACCTTCGTTCCTGCCGGAACCTGTTTCATACATACAATGATCTTCATAATCGTATATTTCCTGCTTTCCGCTTTCGCTTTATCGCTTTAAACTTTAGTATTATATCACTTTTATGTACGCATGTCGATACCGTGCGCAAATTATTCCGCAAATTCAGTTACCCTTCAGCCATGCACTGGTTTAGACGAAATAGAATGTGCCCTGGCACATTCTCGCGCCTCGCGCGGTCGCTTGCGACAATCTACATCTTCGCACGAGTGCGCATCTTTGGCACGTTAGTGCCTTTTTATGCAACAGGAAATTCCTCAGAATTTCCTGTTGCATAAAAAAGTGCCTCATACAATCACGGATCTGTCCGCTGTATGAAGCACTTTTCATCTTTCTGTTATTTTTATGATCGACCGGACATCATATCAAGTCCTGTCATTGCCAGCACCTTTACCGCGGCAGTGAGGGCACGTCTTCCTGCTTCGCCGCCTGCAGCCTCCGCAAATGCTGCTGTGTGGGTTCCCAATCCTTCGCCCACACCGATATAGAACTGGGCAGCTGGAAGGGCCTGAGTCACATTTCCCACATCCGTGGAGCCGATTCCCTGCGTCAGGTCGCGGGGGATATGATGTTCTCCAATGAAATCCATGTTCTTTTCCACTGCTGTCACAAGTTCCCTGTTGTTGCGTACATCTTTTATCAGGTATCCATCCTGCTGAATTTCCACATCTACACCGGCGCAGATGGCTGCACCTTTCGCGCACCGGTCTATCACGGAGATCACATCTTTCAGATACTCCGCATCCAGCGCCCTGATATTAAATTTGCAGACCGCTCTCTCCGGAACAATATTCACAACAGTTCCGCCTTCCAGGATAATTCCGTGAACCCTCGTGTAATCCTTAAAATGAAGTCTCTGGGAATCTACCGCATGGAACATCTGGAGAACTCCGTTTAATGCACTGGCCCCCATCCACGGGCACGCTGCGGTATGTGCCGGTTTTCCGGTGAAGGTATAGGTCTTATTTACGGCTGCAAATGAGATATCATCTGCCATGGACATATCACTCGGATGCATGATCAGCGCCATATCCACACCATCGAAGATTCCTTCGTCCAGCATCGTGATCTTTCCGCTTCCGTTTTCCTCTGCCGGTGTTCCAAGAACCTTCAGGGTTCCGCCGATCCCGTATTTTTCCATGATCTCTTTTAATATCACACCGGCTCCGGCTCCGCTGGTGCCGATCAGATTGTGTCCGCATGCATGTCCAATTTCAGGGAGCGCGTCGTACTCGCACATAAACGCAAAGGTCATTCCCGGCTTTCCACTCCGGTATTCCGCCACAAATGCGGTCTCCAGAGAGCCGGCTCCCCGCTGTACTTTAAAGCCATGCTTTTCCAGCAGCCCGCACAGCTGATCCTGTGCCAGCGTTTCATGGTATGCCAGCTCCGGATGAGCAAATATGCATGCACTGACCGCTTCAAACTCATCCCGGTGTTTCTCCGCCAATGTTTCAATCTCGTGCTTTACCTGTGTAAGATCCATCGTCATTTCCTCCTGTTATGCCCGATATTATATCCACTATTATACTGCGGTTTCTCCTGATTTCTCAAGCACTGATCACATAAATTTCCCACTCCGGCACAGACGGAAACCTCCCTCGCATTCCATTGAATCTCCTTGCGTTTCATGATAAAATATAGTCATCTGCCCAATCATTTCTAACTGCTCGAGAGGAGGACATAATTATGAATTCTATTTCTATCACCTGGAATGGTCATTCCTGTTTTACTGTTGAAAAAGATGGTTTTTCCATTGTTTTTGATCCATATGGCCCAAATACAGTACCGGGACTCGCGCCGCTTTCCCTCACCGCGGACATGGTACTCTGCAGCCACGAGCACGGTGACCACGGATACACGGACGCAGTGACCTTAAAGCACAGCGGGACAAAGAACCCGTTTTCCATCACGAAGATCGACACCTGGCATGACCCGGAACAGGGGGCGCTCCGCGGACCGAACCGGATCCACATTTTGGAATCGGACGGACTTAAAATTGCCCATATGGGTGACATCGGATGTCCTCTTACCAGAGAACAAAAGGATCTTTTAAAGCATCTCGACGCGATCCTGATCCCGGTCGGCGGCTACTACACCATCGACGCTGTTCAGGCAAAAGCCCTGACAGATGACCTCGCTCCCCGCGTTGTGATCCCGATGCACTACCGTTCCGACCATTTCGGCTATCCGGTGATCGGACGTCTCGAGGAATTTACGGGACTCTGCCGAAATATAGTGGAGTACGATTCCAATACACTGCTCCTGACGGCCGAGACGAGACCGCAGACAGCGGTTTTAAAGCTGTAATAAACCGATAAGTTCCATTTTTGCTGCAGTTTTCCGTGATGATCCGACCGGCGGTGTAAAAATACAGCTGTCATGTCCGATCAAATACAGAGTTTAACTGCAGCAATTTTTTATGTCCTTTTCCCGGCGCTGGAGAGTACTATAATTTTATAACTTTCAGTTATATGCCATATCAACACGTGCCATTTTATTTATGTCTTAACCTATGTTATAATGAAAAAACGAAAGAATCATCGTAACTGTAGACGGCTGCCGGTCCGGATCTTCGCGGCTGTCTTTTAAATTTCTTAAATAGAAAGGAATATATAAATCATGGCAGAAGGAACGATCTTTAAATTTCACAATGACCTTGATACCGATCAGATCATTGCGTCACAGTACCTGCTTTTACCGAATCTGGAAGAGATGAAGGAGCATACCTTCGAGTCTCTCGATCCGGATTTCCCGAAAAAAGTAAAACCGGGTGATTTCGTTGTCGGCGGCGAGAACTTCGGCTGCGGTTCTTCCAGAGAACAGGCACCGGGTGTCTTAAAAGCCCTCGGCGTGCAGGCCATCGTTGCAAAATCCTTCGCAAGGATTTTCTATAGAAATGCCATCAACATCGGACTTCCGGTTATCGTCTGTAAAGATCTGCCGGACGACGTAAAAACCGGCGACACTATGGAACTTTCCATGTCTGACGGAACTGCCCACGCAAACGGAAAGACATATTCCTGCACAAAGCTGCCGGAATACATGCAGAACATCTTAAATCAGGGCGGACTGATCGCTTCTTTAAACCGTGAGGAGGAATAGGACAATGGGAATGACAATCGCAGAAAAGATCATCGCGGCGGCAGCCGGCGTTGAGAGCGTAAAACCGGGAGATATCCATACCGTAACATTAGACCGTTTAATGAGCAACGACGGAACCACACATCTGACCGTTGACATGTACCGCAATAAATTAAAACATCCGCATATCGCGGACACAAAAAAGATGGTATTCATTGTGGACCACAATGTCCCGTCTGACTGCCCGAAGACCGCGGCGTCCCAGAAGAAGATGCGGGATTTCGCGAAAGAAAACAATATCGATTTCTGGGAAGGAAAGGGTGTCTGCCACCAGATCATGATGGAACATTATGTATGCCCGGGCGAACTGATCTTCGGCGCTGACAGTCACACCTGCTCCTACGGCGCTCTCGGCGCATTCGGTACCGGCGTTGGCTGTACCGACCTCCTCTACGGCATGGTGACAGGAAAATCCTGGGTTCTCGTTCCGGAGACTGTAAAATTCAACCTCATCGGAAAGCTTCCGGAGGGCGTTTACGCGAGAGACCTGATCTTGACCATCATCGGCACCATCGGCGCAAACGGCTGCAACTATCAGGTTATGGAGTTCACAGGCGAGGGCGCTAAGACATTGAGCATCAGCGAGCGTATGGTTCTCTGCAACATGGCTGTCGAGGCAGGTGCCAAGACCGGTATCTTCGAGCCGGACGAGAAAGCCATCGAATACCTGGAAGCTCACGGAAGAAAGCCGAAGGCGCTCTTCACAAGCGATCCGGACGCAGTCTACGCAAGAGAATATACCTTTGACCTCTCCAAGATCCGCCCGGTAGTGGCGAAACCGGATTTTGTAGACAATCTGGTTCCGGCTGAGGAAGTCCGCGGCGTAAAGATCGACGAGGCATTCTTAGGTTCCTGCAACAACGGACGGATCGAGGATCTGAGAGTCGGTGCTTCCATTATTAAAGGGAAAAAAGTCGCTGAGAAGATTCGTTTCCTTGTGGTTCCGGCAAGCCAGACTGTTTACCTTCAGGCACTGAAGGAAGGTCTGATCGACATCTTTATGGAAGCCGGTGCGATTGTTATGAACCCGAACTGCAGCGTATGCTGGGGCAGCTGCCAGGGCGTTATCGGCGAGAACGAAGTCCTGATCAGCACTGGTACAAGAAACTTCAAGGGCCGCGCAGGCCATCCGAGCTCCAAGGTATATCTTGGATCCGCAGCGACGGTTACGGCGTCTGCTATTAAAGGTGAGATCGCGTTAGCAAGTGATTTATAATCTGCACAGATTTGTAACGACTATTTTCTAAATTACTTATTGGTATTTGCCAGAATGATACGGCAATATGCATTTTTGAATATGATCACTATATTTGTATAGAAA
>CAKRNI010000091.1 GCA_934370915.1 uncultured Lachnospiraceae bacterium | reverse complement strand
TGATGCCGCAAAGATGGCGAAAAAGGCGGCAGATTGCCGTAAAATCGTAAGGGAATTGTAATTGAATCATCAAAATCCAGATGATAAAATAGTTTAGGCAAAAAAGAAAGGCGGGAAAAAGATATGAAAAAAAGAACCTTATTCCGCAGCGGTGCGGCGTTTCTTATGGGACTGCTGATGACTGCGGCAGTGGGCTGTTTCACAAGCTTTGCTTATGACAGCGCAAGGCTGAAGGCCTGTTCGGTAGAGAACGGAAACAGCATTTCCGTCACAGGAACAGCTACGACCGGCGCTTTAAATGAGGGGGAAACTCCGGATGATGGATATTACTATCTGTTTGAGCTCCACCCGTATGAGTCTGAGATAGGCTCCAGAACGGATTACATCGCATGGAGCAACAAATCCGACAAGTTAAAATTCACCTTAAAATACAGCGGTGATTCCACAGATACGATGCTCTATTCCAGATTTGTGGTTGCGTTAAAGACTGGCAGCACCTACACACCGATCAGCAATGCAATCTATGTGACGAATCCGGGCGACGTTGCGAAGTTCCGCGAGGATTACCCGGAGCCGATGAGCAAAAAAGGACTTCTGATCCAGCTCGATATGCTCGGCGACGCGCTGAATCTGGGTGTAAAGCACACGACTGTCAATATCCCGTATCACCAGCTTGTGGGCGGAAATTTAAAGTACAAATACAACGGAAAGACCTACAACTTCAACGGTGATCTCATCAAGGATTATGATAAGATGATCAGTGCGTTCTCCGCAAAAGGAATCGTTGTGACGGCGATCCTCTTAAACGGCTGGAACGACAGCTACCCGGAGCTTCACGAAGCCGGGCTCGCGAAGAGAAACGAAGCGTTCTACTACGGTTTTAATGTTTCCACGGAACAGGGATATGAGACGACACGTGCACTGCTCTCCTTTATGGCAGAGCGTTATTCCGGCGCCCACGATGATTACGGGCGCGTCAGCAACTGGATCGTCGGAAACGAGATCAACAACAACTTAAACTGGAACTACACAGGTCCGATGGACATCGATTCCTACACAAAACTCTACTCAAAGGTATTCCGTGTGGCCTACACGGCGATCAAGAGCCAGAGCCGCAACGCGAGAGTCTTCTTCTCCACAGACTATGAGTGGAAGCGGGCGAACTCCAACCTGATGTACGGCGCAAAGGATTTTATTGACCGCTTCAACGCCGATATCCGCGACGAGGGAAATATCGAATGGGGACTTGCCTACCACCCGTACCCGCATCCGATGACGGAGCCGGAGTTCTGGGATGATGATCAGACAGGCGCTGTCAACAATACAGAAGATTCACCGGTCGTAAACTTCAAGAACCTCAACGTCCTGACGGATTACTTCCAGAAGGACATCATGCGCGATGCAGGCGGAAATGTCCGCCATATCATTCTCTCTGAGGAAGGCTTTACATCAAAGAGCGCGACCCGCGGAGATGTCTATGATATCCAGGCGGCGGCATTTGCCTACGCGTACTATCTTGTGGACAACAACCCGTATATCGACGCGTTTATCTTAAACCGTCAGGTCGATGCGGTGATCGAGGTAGAGCAGTCCTGCTCGTTTGGCCTCTGGACAGTTGACATGTCAAGCCCGAACAGGGTCATCGCTGTTATGCCGAAGAATATTTACAACGTATTCAAATATATTGATACAAATAAATCTCTGAAGTATACGGAATTCGCGAAGAAGATCATCGGAATCAACAAGTGGAGCGATGTGATCCCGGGATTTAAGCTGCAGGAATAATTCAAAAAATAAAGCTGGTATTTTGATTCGGCAGGACACTTTCGTATATGTGTTCTGCCGGATCTTTTTTGCTTACAAATACCAGTTTTACGGGATTTTATTGACAAATTCCTGACAAAGACTTATAATTCGCTATGACAATTACATAGCAAGGCAACTCAGAAAATAGCAGGAAACAGTTTTGTGTGTCAATAATTTTCAGGAGGAAATGATTATGGCAAAGAAGAACAATCCGAATAATCCGATCGCAGCCGCTGCAAATAAGATGAAAGCTGCACCGGTTAGTAATAACACTGCAGAGATAAAGGCAGCAGAGGTAACAGAGACAAAGGAAGTTAAGGCAGAAGCAAAGGTGGAAGCTCCGAAGGCAGAAGCAAAGAAGGCAGAGGAGCCGAAGAAGGAGACAGCAAAGAAAGCTCCGGCAAAGAGAACGGCAGCAAAGGATATTAAGACATCCGTAGTTGTACAGTTCGCCGGCAAGGAAGTTACAGAGAAAGATCTCATCGCGGCTGTTAAGAAAGCCTACACAAAGAAGGGCAATAAAGTCGGCGATATCAAGACTATCGAGATCTATGTAAAGCCGGAAGAGAGCGCTGCTTACTATGTAGTAAACGGTGTCGGCGCGGACGATTACAAGATCGAACTGTAATCAGAGTTTCAAAGATATAAATTTGCGGACTGCTGCAGATAGAGCTTACGGTCCGTAAAAGAACAGAGACTAAGAAAGAGCGTCCGCCGGGATTTTCCCGACAGGCGCTTTTGAAATCAGGAGACTATGGAAAAAGAGAAGAAGATTAAGCTGCCGGAAGAATTCGTGCAAAAGATGGAGAAGCTCCTCGGCAGTGACGCGGAATCGTTTTTTGAAAGTTATGGCGCGGAGCGGAAATTCGGTCTGCGGGTCAATCCGTTAAAACAGGAAAATGGCTGGACGGCAGAGGCGGGAACTCCCCTGGAAGAATACCTGAGAGGACTCGCAAAAGTTCCCTGGGCGGAGGAGGGATTCTACTACGAGGCAGACATGCGCCCGGGACGCCACCCATTCCATGAGGCGGGGGCCTACTATATTCAGGAACCAAGTGCTATGTCCACAGCGGAGGCATTAGCCCCAAAGCCCGGAGAGCGGATTCTGGATCTCTGTGCGGCACCCGGAGGAAAATCCACCCATCTTGCGGGAAAAATGGGCGGACAGGGGCTTCTGGTCTGCAATGAGATCCATCCGGCCCGGGCAAAGATCCTGTCCCAGAATATCGAGCGCCTTGGTATCGGAAATGCGGTGGTGACGAACATGGATCCGTTTCAGCTTGTACCGGCGTTTCCGGAGTTTTTTGACGGGATCGTGGTGGACGCGCCCTGCTCCGGAGAAGGAATGTTCCGAAAGGATGAGAATGCCAGAAATGAGTGGAGCCCGGACTATGTCAAACAGTACGCAGGGCTTCAGGACGGGATTTTGGACTGTGCGGCAGCCATGTTAAAAGATGGCGGACGGATCGCGTATTCCACCTGTACATTTTCCCCGGAGGAGAATGAACAGAGTGTGGCGAGATTCCTCTTGCGCCATCCGGAATTCTCTGTGGAAAAGCCGGAACTTGCGAAGTACTTTTCCGCAGGACATCCGGAGTGGGCAGACGGGAACGAAGAGCTGAAAAAGACAGTCAGGATCTGGCCGCATCTTGCGGACGGGGAAGGACATTTTCTGGCACTGCTTGTGAAAGGAGAAAGCTCCGGGGACGCTGCGACGGAGGCAGACAGTCAGAACGCTGCAGAGATCGTGGAGAAACGGAAGAAGGGCAGCAGGAAAGACAGTAGAAAAGACAACAGAAAAGATGACGGTGCCCTTTCTGAGGCAGTCTCCGCCTTCCGTGAATTTGAAAAAGAGAATCTGACGGACGAGAAAGAGCTGGAAAGCGGCAAGAAATTTCTGCTGTTTGGAGAAAATCTCTACCTCGTTCCGGAGATGATGCCGGATCTTAAGGGACTCAGGGTCTTAAGACCGGGGTTACATCTTGGAACAGCGAAAAAAGGCAGACTTGAACCGTCCCATGCGCTGGCCCTGTTTTTAAAGAAAAAAGAAGTAAAGCAGACGGTGGAGGTCGGTTGTGGGGCCCTTGCCCTGAAATATCTCCGCGGAGAGACGCTGCGGGAGGAAGATTTTGAAAATCAGGGAATCCCGGCAAAGGGCTGGGTCCTCGTGACGACCGGCGGCATGTCACTTGGGTTTGCAAAAGCAGCCGGAGGAATGCTCAAGAATCATTATCCGAAGGGATTGAGGATTCAGGGAGGCTGATGGAACCTGTTTCGTTAAAAGACAGGCCCTTCCGGATTTTTGATGTCCGGAAACAGGTTCTGCATATCCTGCGGCAGCGGAGCAGAGAATTCAAGCTTCTTCCCGGTCGCAGGGTGGGAAAAGCTCAGATAGGTGGAATGAAGCGGCTGACGGTCGATCAGACGGTAGTCCGGGCAGTAGAGAAAATCTCCCGGCAGCGGGTGCCCGATGGCTTTCATATGGACGCGGATCTGGTGCGTTCTTCCCGTCTCCAGCAGGAGACGGATGAACGAGAGATCGGCGTCCTTGTTGTATGCGATGGTCTGATAATGGGTCACGGCAGCCTCACCCCGCTCCGGATCGCAGACGCGCTCAATGGTAGAGCCGTCTTTTCTGGCGATCGGAAGGTCAATGGTGCCGAAGCTATCTGTCTTCCCGGAAACGACGGCGGCGTATTCCCTGTGGACCGCATGATCCTTCACGGCTTCTGAGAGAATACAGGAGCTGTAGGGATTTTTTGATAGAAGTATAAGCCCGGAGGTATCCCGGTCCAGACGGTTCACGGCGCGGAATACGAACGGTGTCTTCTCATTCCTGTAATACCAGGCAATCGCGTTTGCCAGAGTGTTCTCGTAATGTCCCTGAGACGGATGAACCGGCATTCCGGCAGGTTTGTCGATTACGAGGACATGTTCGTCTTCATAGACAACAGAGAGATCCGCAGGAACCGGAACAATCTGTTCAGAAGCTTTTTTCTCCGTAACATGGACGTTCAGGCAGTCACCCGGCTGTAGGACTGTGTTGGAAAAGACGGTTTTCCCATTTAGAAAGAAGCTTTCCGCGGTGTTCCGCAGGTGGACCACAAGGCGGGATGAATAGCCGGAATCCAGAAGGAATGCAGCGATGGATCGGCCGCTTTCCGATTCGGTGATTTTGTAGGTTAAAATTACATTCATGGAATATCCTTTTTTGATAAAATACGGGCAGTCAGCAGATCTCATTGTACCACAGGAAAAATTGCGCGGCAAGTCTCAGAAAGCAGACGCATATGTTGTGATAAATAAGCAGCGGAAGTTCTGAAACATGTGGAAGAATCAAAATATCGCTAAAAAGGCACGGTTGTGGGCCGGCGAATGGACCAGACCGGCAGAAAAGGTGGAGAGAAAACATGAAGCGTCCCAAATTTTGCAGCTGTGTCTGGGAGTGTTCCTGTTTTTTGCGGCTGCAGTTCCCGGGAATTATCCATATGCGGAACACAGCGGGTGTCAGGCTGGTCAGACCGCGCTGGAATCGGCGTCAGCGCAGCCGGAGACGGATCCGCTCCTTCTGAACTCCCGTGCCGCTGTTTTGCTGGACGGCGATACGGGGCGCGTCCTGTACGGAAAAAACGAGACGGAAGTCCTTCCGATGGCCAGTACCACGAAGATCATGACCTGTATTCTGGCACTGGAAAACGCCGGACCGGACACAGAAGTTCTGATCTCAGACCGCGCGGCATCGATGCCGGAGGTAAAGCTGCATGTGAGAAAAGGGGAAAGATACCGCCTGAGAGATCTCCTGTACTCCATGATGCTGGAATCCCACAATGATTCCGCCGCAGCGATCGCTGAGGCCGTTGGGGGCAGCGTGGAAGATTTCGCGGATATGATGAACCGGAAAGCGGCGGAACTCGGGTGTGAGGATACATATTTTCTGACACCCAACGGATTGGACGCAACGGAGAGGGAGAGCGGAAAGATCCATTCCACAACGGCGGCAGATCTGGCGCGGATCCTCAGATACGGGATCCTGCTCTCTCCGGCGAAGGAGGAATTTCTTGCCATCACAAGAGCGCCGTCCCATGCGTTTTCAGATCTCTCCGGCGCGCGAAGCTTTTCCTGTATGAACCACAATGCTCTTCTGACATCCATGGCGGGCGCGGTCTGCGGAAAGACCGGATTTACGGGAAAAGCCGGGTACTGTTATGTGGGGGCAGTAAAAAAGGGAGAAAAATTATTGATTGCAGCACTGTTAGGGTGCGGATGGCCGCCCCATAAGACATACAAGTGGCAGGATATGAGGAAGCTTGTGGCATATGGGGAGGAAAATTTTGAATACCGGGAGATCGAAAAACAGGAGCTGGGGAAATCTGCGGTGATTTCAGTGGAAAACGGTGTAAAGCCGGAGGTGAAGATTCGGATCGGGAATGGGAGTGCAGATGAGAAAACGCTCCGTGTCCTGCTGGGGAAAGATGAAAAAATCCGGGTGAGAACGAAGATCGCAAAGGCTGTGGCTGCACCGGTGCAGGAGGGCACGCCGGTGGGGCAGAGAGATTATATGATCGATGGGATCATTCTGGACAGTGACCCGGTGGTGACGGCCGGGAAGGTTGACCGGTGGGATCCTGGATATGCGGAGAGGATCGTGATGATGAAGTTCTGGCTGTAACATGTGATGGGAATCCTGTTATCATACATACTTGAATTATAGGAAAATCCTGTTATACTGATAGAAAAGAAAATCGTAACTGTAAAGGTACTGGACAGTTATTGAAAATCTATCAGTACGGAGGCATAAAAGCATGCAGACAAAACTTACAAGAGAGGATGCCATCGCGCTTCTCAGAAAACACAACAAAGAACCGTTTCACATTTTCCACGGACTTACCGTCGGGGGAGTTTTAAAATGGTACGCGAATGAGCTTGGATACGGGGATGAAGCCGGATTCTGGGAGATCTGCGGAATCCTTCATGATATTGATTTTGAGGAATACCCGGAAGAACACTGTCTGATCGCACCGCGCCTGTTAAAAGAAGGCGGAGCAGAAGATGAAGTGATCCATGCAGTCTGCAGCCACGGATACGGCATCCACGAGTGGATCGACGCAAAGCCGGAGCATGAGATGGAGAAAGTCCTCTTTGCGGCAGACGAGCTGACCGGTCTGATCTGGGCGGCGGCAAAGATGCGCCCGTCAAAGAGCACGAAGGATATGGAAGTATCCAGTTTAAAAAAGAAATTCAAAGATAAAAAGTTTGCTGCCGGATGTTCCAGAGATGTCATCATAAAAGGCGCGGAGAATCTCGGCTGGGATCTGCCAAAGCTGATGGAAATGACGATCCTCGCCATGAGATCGTGTGAGGATCCTGTCGCGGAAGAGATGAAGGAGATGGGCCTGGCGGAGTAAGGAAATTACAGGAAAAAGCCTGAGGAGTCTTTGAACTTCCCAGGCTTTTTTGAAAGTGCCTTTTCGTTTCGCTGAAGCTGTCAGCCGTTTAAGCTGAGGGTCTCTATTTCAGACTTTTAATCTGTGCTGTCATCTTATTCGGCAGGCACACGATGATCTCACCGTCGAGATGGATTTTTCCCTGATGCACACAGATCTTATCAGGGCAGGTGGCTTCAGAGACCCAGACTTCACCGTCCTTAATGATCAGGTGGTTGGTGCCGCCGGACACTCCGTTTATGGTGAGTTCCTGATCTTTCGCCAGATCGAGGGTTTCCACTGTTTTTCCATCTACGGAAATTTCAACGATCTTTGCGGGAGTGTTATGCATGAGCTTTGTTCCGAGAAAAAGAAGAATCGCAGCCCCGAGGATTACGGCAATCAGGATCAGGTCCTGTTTTTTAAAAAGTTTCTGTTCCATATCTTTATTTCCTGTTATTCATATTTCCCCAAATGGGTGACCGGCACTGGCATTACTGCTTTATAATAAAGTTTTCCATCCCATCCGAATAATAGACATTGTAATCCTCATCGATAAAGCATGCGTAGATTCCGTCCAGAGAATTTGCAAGCTCCAGACCTTTTTCAAGTCCAAGGGAGAAGCAGGTGGTGGAGAGACCGTCACCGTCCACAGATTCTTCTGAGAGGATTGTCACGGAGATCAGTCCGTTATCGTAAGGATATCCCGTTTTCGGATTTAAAATGTGATGGTAATTCTTTCCATCAACCTCAAAATGACGCTCATAGACACCGGACGTCACAACGGAGAGATCATTGATCCCGAGCACCTCAAAAGTCTCGTCGCGGTCCGCAAAGGGTTTCTGAAGTCCGATATGGAACTTGCTTCCGTCCGGTTTTTCACCCACGCAGAGGACGTTTCCGCCGAGATTGATGATAGCGCTCTTCACACCGGCGTCCAGAAGCTGATCCTTGATCCGGTCAGCAATATAGCCTTTCGCGATGGCTCCGAGGTCGATGGTGGTATCCGGGGAGAGAAACGTCAGGGTATTTCCGGAGAGAACGAGGTTGTGGTAGTCCACCTTCGGAATATCTGCTTCGATGGCCGCCTCATCCGGGATCACTGCCTCGCCGCTCGTGAAGTTCCAGAGGGAGCTTAAAGGTTCGATCGTGATATCAAAAGCACCGTCCGATTTTTCGCAGTATTCCAGTCCCTTTGCCAGAAGTGCCGCCATATCGTCGGAAACCGTGACCGTGTCAGAAGTCCGGTGATTGATCCGGTAAAGTTCGCTGGTCTCCAGAGTCTTGCTGAAAATAGATTCATACTCTTTACAAAGTGCCATTGAATCGTCTAAGATAGAGGAGTCGTCGGAATCGTAGAGCGTGATCGTGACGAAGGTGTTGAGCAGAAAATCAGAACGGCTGAGAGGGGTCTCAGGAGTCAGAAGTCCCGGCCCGCTGCTGTCTGCGCACCCGCTCAGTGCCATGCCGGAAACGAGCAGGAGACCCGCGGCGCAGAGACCAAATATCGTTTTTTTATTCATGTGTCATATACTTCCTGTAAAATAAATGTGATAAGTCCATGATCCGATTTATTCTAACAAATGGACTTTTGAAAGTCAAGAAGAGGAGAATATATCCGATGTATCGAGAAAAAAAGGCAATAACCGTGGCATTGTACGGACTTCTGACCGCTCTGGCCATGGTGTTAAGTTTTGTTGAGACCCTGATTCCCATCCCGATTCCGATCCCGGGTGTAAAACTTGGACTCGCGAACCTTGTGACGGTTGTGGGACTCTATCTGATCGGGATTCCCGGAACAATCGCAGTGACTCTGGTCCGCATCGTTCTTGTGGGATTTTCCTTCGGAAATCCCTACAGCATGATCTATGGACTTTCGGGAAGCTTTTTAAGCCTTTTTGTGATGGCCATACTCAAAAAGACTGGAAAATTCTCCCAGATCAGCATCAGCGTCCTCGGCGGCATCGCCCACAATATCGGCCAGATCACCTTTGCGGCTGCCATCGTTCAGACCTCAGGGGTATTTTATTATCTGCCTTTTCTGATCGCGGCGGGCTGCATTGCCGGGACACTCATCGGAATCGTCGGGGGGCTTATCACCGGGCGGCTTCTGCACGCGATGCGGGGGATAAAAAAATAAAATAGCGATTGTATTAGTTGGTGGTTTTTATTATAATGAATGGTAACAGGTTGTAAAATAACGGAGGAAAACGATCATGATTGAAATGTCAATAAAGAAACTGGTACAGTACGGAAGGACAACAGGCCTTATCGAAGCCGAGGACGAGATCTACGCCAGAAACCAGATCATGGAAGTACTGAACATGTCCGAATACGAGGAGCCGGGGGATATCACAGATGCGATCAGTCTGGAAGATACCTTAAACGCACTCACTGATTACGCGGCGGAGCACGGGATCCTTGAAAATAACAGCATCGTATACCGGGATCTTTTTGACACGAGACTTATGAACTGCCTGATGCCGCGCCCGAGCGAGGTCGTAAAGAAATTCCACGGGGAATATGAAAAGTCCCCGGAGGACGC
>CAKRNI010000090.1 GCA_934370915.1 uncultured Lachnospiraceae bacterium | reverse complement strand
ATCACCGGATCCATCGGAATGCTGTCCTCCGCAAGCTTAAATGAGAGCAAATTCGGTCTCTACGAGCCGAGCCACGGCTCCGCACCGGATATCGCAGGCAAAGACATTGCAAATCCGATTGCGACGATCCTCTCCGCGGCGATGATGCTCCGCTTCTCCTTCGACCTTGACAAGGAAGCAGATGCCATCGAGGATGCGGTCAGAAAGGTTCTCGCAGAGGGCTACCGCACCGTTGATATTATGGACGAGGGCAAAAAGCAGGTCGGAACCACCGAGATGGGAAATCTGATCTGTGATAGAATCTGATAAAATAAAGCAGAACGAGACTGGCAGAATACATGAGTTCATGTGTTCTGCCTTTTTTATGTAACAGGAAATTCCCTGTTACATAAAAAGGCACTAACGTGTCCAAGATGCACACTCGCGCGAAGATGTAGATTGTCGCAAGCGACCGCGCGAGGCGCGAGAATGTGCCAAGGCACATTCTTTTTATAGAAATCCGGAAGAAATTGCCGACGGCAGTCATATATATTGTAAAAAAAATACCAAAAATGGAAAAAAGTTTGCATAATTCGGGGCAAATCAAAAATTTATCATTGATTTGCCCGGGCACTTGTGTTAGGATATATGTCAAATCATCCTAAGGCGTCGCGTTACAATGGTAGAGAAGAGACAGAGTAAAGTGCGGCACCGGATCGCGAGACAAAGGATGGATGTGTGGTCATTCCTGAAAGGACCGATCATAGAGCAATCAGAGAGAGGGGAATAAAACTATGAGCAGAGTTTACAACTTTTCCGCAGGACCGGCTGTGCTGCCGGAAGAAGTATTGAAAGAGGCAGCAGCTGAGATGCTGGATTATAACGGTACCGGAATGTCCGTTATGGAGATGAGCCACCGCTCAAAAGCGTTCGAGGAGATCATCCAGACAGCAGAGCAGGACATCCGCGATCTTTTAAAGATCCCGGACAACTACAAAGTCCTGTTTTTACAGGGTGGAGCTCACCAGCAGTTTGCGGCAGTCCCGTTAAACCTTTTTAAAAACCGTGTCGGCGACTATATTATTACCGGACAGTGGGCAAAGAAAGCATGGAAGGAAGCAAAGCTTTACGGAACTGCGAATGCCATCGCGTCCAGTGAGGATAAGACATTCAGCTATATTCCGGATTGCTCCGATCTTCCGGTTGATGAGAATGCCGATTACGTTTATATCTGCGAAAATAATACGATCTACGGAACAAAATTCCATACACTCCCGAATACAAAGGGAAAAACACTCGTCTCTGATGTGTCCTCCTGTTTCCTCTCTGAACCGATGGACGTATCAAAATACGGTGTGATCTACGGCGGTGTCCAGAAAAACATCGGACCGGCAGGTGTTGTTATCGTGATCATCCGTGAAGACCTGATCCGTGAGGATGTACTTCCGGAGACACCGACGATCATGCGCTACGATGTCCAGGCGAAGGCCGGATCCCTCTACAACACTCCGCCGTGTTACGGAATCTACATCTGTGGCAAGGTCTTCAAATGGCTGAAGAAGCAGGGCGGACTGGAAGCTATGAAGGAGAGAAACGAGCGAAAGGCAAAGATCCTTTACGATTATCTGGATCAGAGCAGGCTTTTCCACGGAACTGTCCGCAAGGAGGACCGTTCCATCATGAATGTGCCGTTCGTTACAGGCGATAAGGATCTGGATGCCCTGTTCGTAAAAGAGGCGGAGGCAGCCGGATTCGTGAACTTAAAGGGACACCGCACGGTTGGAGGCATGAGAGCCAGCATCTACAACGCAATGCCGGAGGAGGGCGTTGTGAAGCTTGTAGAATTTATGAAGAAATTTGAGGCGGAGCACGCGGACGCGTAAGACTGCCGGATGAAAATATCAGAGGAAAAATCATGAGAAATATTTGTTGTTTAAATCAGATCTCCCACTATGGCACAGACCGCCTGACGGGAGACTATAAGCTTGTCGATGATATGAAGGACGCGGAAGGAATCCTGGTCCGCAGTGCATCTCTCCACGAGACAGAGTTTCCGGAAGGACTCGAGGCTATCGCGAGAGCCGGAGCCGGGGTCAACAATATTCCGCTGGATGAGTGTGCGAAGAAAGGAATCGTTGTATTTAACACACCGGGCGCAAACAAAAACGGTGTAAAAGAGCTTGTTCTCGCGGGTCTGTTCCTGACTTCCAGAGATGTTGTCGGAGGTATCGAGTGGTGCAGAGAACATGCTGGGGAAGAAGATATCAGCAAGAAGATGGAGAAGAGCAAAAAAGCCTTTGCCGGAAACGAGATCAGGGGCAAAAAGCTTGGAGTCATCGGTCTTGGCGCGATCGGCTGTGAGGTTGCGAATGCTGCCGCTGCTCTCGGAATGGAAGTTTACGGCTATGATCCGTTTATCTCCGTAAATGCGGCGTGGATGCTGTCCCGATCTGTAAAGCACATTATGGACGTGAATACGATCTACAAAGAGTGCGATTACATCACAGTCCATGTTCCGCTTCTCGATTCCACGAAGGAAATGATCAATCAGGCTGCCTTCGACCAGATGAAGGACGGCGTTGTGATCTTAAACTACGCGAGAGACCTGCTTGTAAACGATGATGATATGGCAGAGGCGTTAAAGAGCGGAAAGGTAAAAAAATATATCACCGATTTCCCGAACGCAAAGACTTCCGCGATGGACGGCGTGATCGCAACACCGCATCTGGGCGCTTCCACAGAAGAGTCCGAGGATAACTGCGCGGTGATGGCTGCGGATGAGCTGAAGGATTATCTGGAAAACGGAAATATCAAAAATTCCGTAAACTATCCGGCGTGTGACATGGGAATCTGTCAGGTGGCGGGAAGAATCGGCCTGCTCCACGCGAATATTCCGAACATGATCGGTCAGATCACATCGATCCTTGCTGCTGAGGGAATCAATATCGCCAATATGACGAACAAGAGCCGCGACAAGTACGCGTACACGCTTCTTGATCTGGAAGATCCGGTGAAATCGGAGGCGGTTACCCACCTTGAAAAGATCAGCGGAATGTATAAGGTCCGCGTGATCAAGGGCTAAAAATATAGTCGAAAAGAGAATAATACGGTTGCATAAGAAGATGGCAGCTGTGAAATGTAATTGTAATTCATCCATGTACGAAAAATCGTCATGGCTGAATTGCGTTTATAGAGAATTGAGTGTAATATAGAGGAAGGATAAAAATAATATGGGAGGTAACAGGCATGGCAGTAGTGAGACCGTTTTCATGCGTGCGCCCGGCAGCAGAACATGCGGCAGAGATCGCGGCACTTCCGTATGATGTATACAACAGGGAGGAGGCAAAGCGAGAGGTGAAGTCCCATCCGCTTTCCTTCCTCGCCATCGACCGCCCGGAGACGGGATTCCCGGACACGGCGGACATGTACGCGCCGGAGGTCTATGCCCACGCAAAGGATCTTTTCGAACAATGGGTGAAGGACGGAAACTATGTGGAAGATCCGAATGAGACCTACTATCTCTATGAACTCACGATGAACGATCATTCCCAGACAGGAATCGTGGCATGCTCAAGCGTAGATGACTATGTAAACGGCGTGATCAAGAAGCACGAGAACACGAGAGAGGAGAAGGAACTGGACCGGATCCGCCATATCGATGTGATGGACGCCCAGTCCGGACCGATTTTTCTCGCATATCGCCCGGTAAAACGCTTAAAAGAACTGGTTGCACTTGCAAAAGAGGAGAATCCGCTTTATAATTTTATCTCAGAGGATGGAATCAGACACCGGGTATGGAAAATCGGATCCGGTGATATGATAAAAGAGATCCGGGAGGAATTTGAAAAGCTCCCGGCGACATATATCGCAGACGGTCATCACCGCGCGGCTTCTGCCGTGAAGGTTGCCTTAAAGCGCAGGGCGGAACACCCGGACGCGCCGAAGGACGCCCCGTTCAACTACTTCCTCTCCGTACTGTTCTCAGAGGATGAACTGACGATCCTGCCGTATAACCGTGTAGTGTGGGATCTGAACGGACACTCGGAGGAGGAGCTCTTAAAGGAAGCTTCGAAGCTTTTTGAGGTCTCCGGACCTTTAAAGGAAGCTGTGGAGCCGAAGGAACGCGGTGAGGTCGGCATGTACCTCGGAGGAACATGGTATGATCTGAAATTAAAGGCGGGAGTCCGACCGGATGATCCGGTGAAGGGACTTGACGTGTCCGTGCTCCAGGAGAAATTCCTGGCTCCGGTGCTTGGAATCGGAGACCCGAGAACGGATAAGCGCATCGACTTTGTGGGCGGGATCCGCGGCGTGAAAGAACTGGAGCGCCGCTGTGAGGCGGACATGAAGATCGCCTTTTCCATGTATCCGACATCGATGGAAGAACTGCTGTCTGTTGCGGACGCGGGGCTTCTGATGCCGCCGAAATCGACCTGGTTTGAACCGAAACTGCGAAGCGGAATTTTCATCCACCGGCTGTAGCCTGAAACTTGGGGTCAGCCGACAGGATTTCTGGAGATCGAAATGGGACTGCAGTCGTGGAGCCGCCGGTATCACAGAAACCTGACATCACAGGAGAGAAAGGAATATTGTTGTGGGAAAGATTATTTTAACAGGAGACCGCCCGACAGGCCGTCTTCATGTAGGACATTATGTAGGATCTCTTAGAAGAAGAGTAGAGCTTCAGAATTCCGGAGAGTACAGCGATATCTATATCATGATTGCTGACTCCCAGGCGCTCACAGACAATGCGGATAACCCGGAGAAGGTCCGCCAGAATATTCTGGAGGTTGCACTCGATTACCTGTCTGCAGGTCTTGATCCGGAAAAATCCACGATCTTTATCCAGTCCATGGTGCCGGAGCTTTATGAGATGACCGCTTACTTCATGGACATCGTTACGGTTTCCAGACTGCAGAGAAACCCAACCGTAAAGAGTGAGATCCAGATGAGAAACTTTGAGGCCAGCATCCCGGTCGGCTTCTTTACCTATCCGATCAGTCAGGCTGCCGATATCACAGCTTTCAAGGCAGACGTGGTTCCGGCTGGTGAGGACCAGATGCCGATGGTGGAGCAGACAAGAGAGATCGTTCACAAATTCAATACGGTGTACAATACAGATACCCTTGTTATGCCGGATATTCTTCTTCCGAGCAATGACGCGTGCCGCCGTCTTCCGGGTATTGACGGAAAGGCAAAAATGAGTAAATCCTTAGGAAACTGCATCTACCTTTCTGATACGGAAGAGGACGTAAAGAAGAAAGTGATGTCCATGTATACAGACCCGAACCACTTAAAGGTAAGTGATCCGGGACAGGTAGAGGGAAACACCGTTTTCACATACCTTGACGCATTCTGCAAGGACGAGTATTTCGCAGAGTTCTGGCCGGATTACAAGAATCTGGATGAGGTGAAGGAGCATTATTCCCGCGGTGGACTTGGCGATGTAAAGGTCAAGAAATTCTTAAACCGTGTGCTTGAGGAGGAGCTCCGTCCGATCCGCGAGAGAAGAAAGAGATGGGAGCAGGACATCCCGGCTGTATACGAGATCTTAAAGAGCGGAAGCGAGAAGGCAGAGCGCGTGGCTGCACAGACATTAAAGGAGATGCGCGCGGCTATGAAGATCAACTACTTTGACGATGCGGCGCTGATTGCGGAGCAGAGTGAGAAGTACAATGGTCAGTAACCAGAAAGAGTTTTGACAGGCTTTGACCACTTCTGGAATCGGATAAAAACAGAATAAGTCAGACCGGATCCCGCATATATTGTATCCATGGTAAAGCGGGGGTGCTGATATGCGGGAACTGGTTCTGGGATTAATGGGGGAATACGGCAATCTTGCTGTGTTCCTCCTTATTTTAGTGGAAAACCTCTTTCCACCGATTCCATCGGAGGTGATCCTGACCTTTGGGGGTGTCATGACAGTCTGCACGGATATGACACCGGGAAGCGTGATCCTGTCTGCGACGGCCGGGTCACTGGTGGGAGCGGTGATTCTTTACAGTGTGGGAAGATTTCTGCCGGATGAGGTGTTCCGAAAGCTTCTCTGCGGAAGGACCGGACATCTGCTTCATTTTAAGCCGGAGGATGTGGATCTCGCGAAAGGCTGGTTCCGGGATCGTGGAAGATCAGCGGTATTCTTGTGCAGACTGGTTCCGATCGTCCGCAGCCTGATCTCGATCCCGGCAGGAATTGCAGGGATGCCGGTCCTGCCGTTTCTTATGTTTACCACGGCAGGAAGTCTTTTGTGGAACACGGTTCTCGTCTATGCGGGACGGATCGCGGGTGATTCCTGGGAGAAAGTCTCAGTGGCCTTCGGCACGTATTCAGATCTGTTTCTCATGGTGGCCGGGATCTCCATCGCGTTCGCAGTTCTGTTTGGCGGATGCGGGGAGAGGAGAAAGCCGTAGGGTCCATATAGAAAGGTCATTGCGATTGGGAGCAGGGCGGAAAAAGGAGGGTGAAAAGGAGAGTGAATTCCTTTTGTAAAATAATAGAATTATTTGAATAATTATATACAATAAAACAATAAACCAACAACAATAAAATAAAAATATTTTTTTCTAAAAATATATTGACAAATGAGAAGTTATCGAATATAATAAAGACAACAAAAAGAAAGAGAGAACAAAGCAAAGAAGACGAAAAGGTTCGTACTTAAAAAAATCTAAGTAAAGGAGGTACAGTCCACCGAACACATAAGTCTCGTTCCATTTTTCAAATTTGAAAAATCCGGAACAAAGGAAAAACACAAAACCGGGTAATTGATCGAAAAAAAGATTATTTGAAATCCTTCAAGATATGACGAGAAAGTATCAAAAAGAGAAATACAATAATCGATATGAGAATGAAAAGAAAGATAAGATTTCGGAAAAAGCCGGTGGAGTGAAAAAGAAAAATTTCATATAGAAAACAAAATCTAATGAAACGAGGTAAGATCCATTGGATAACGCAGAACATTAAGGTGGGTATCGAAACAAGAAAATTGATTCGGCACCCACTTTTCATGCTGCAATTAGATGCCCTCACAGTCAAACGGCGGCGTATATTCTTCTTTAGCGCTGCTTCTTTCCTGCATGAAACCTTCCGTGAGACCGAGGTCGATGGCAGTATCAACGACTTTGTTGTACTCATAGGAGGTGATCCGTCGGTTGATCTCCGGATATTCGGCGCTCCTGTAGAACGGCGTGTACTGGCTCATGATGCTGATGAGGTACTGATGTTCCGGGAGATTTTCACTGATCCAGTGGAGAAGATGGATCGAGTCTTCCTTTGCGCCCGGGAGGACCATATGGCGGATGATGACGCCACGGTCTAACATTGCCGGGTTCTTTTTATTCCAGGAAAGTCCGCCGGTGAGGCGGATCATTTCTTTTATGGCAGCGGAAGCTTTTTCGAAATAGTCCGGGGCAGCGGAGTATTTCTTTGCGAGACTGCTGTCCATGTATTTGAGATCCGGAAGCCAGATATCGACATAATTGGCGAGCTCCCGGATCGTCTCAGTCTTTTCATATCCCCCACAGTTGAAGACAACAGGAATCTGAAGCTTCGGCTTTGCGAGATCCAGAGCCCGGATGATGGAGGGGGCGAACTGGGTTCCGGTCACGAGGTTGATGTTTGCGGCGCCTTTTTCCTGAAGCTCCAGGAAGATATCGGCGAGGCGGGAGACGGAGATTATTTTCCCGTAATTTTCGTGGCTCAGCTGGAAGTTCTGGCAGAAGACGCAGCGCAGGGTGCAGCCGGAGAAAAAGACGGTTCCGCTTCCTGTGGTACCGCTGATACATGGCTCCTCCCACATATGTAAAGCGGCTCTGGCGGCGCGAAGCTCATGCCCGGCGCCGCAGAAGCCGGTGGAGATTGTACGGTCGGCGTGGCATTCTCTTGGACAGAGAGTGCAGGATTTGTAGATGGATTCGGTTAACATAACTTTAAATACTTCTTTCGTGTTGGTTTAGGATTTATAATGGTCGGAACCATCAGCTGCCTGGTCCGGGGAATCCGGCAGGTAGTGGTAGAGCTCCTGATAGTGTTCTAACTCTGCGTCAGTCTCCGGGAGCGCCGGGATCAGGCCGGTGCAGTCGGTGGCGGAGCAGGACTGGATGTCGATGTCCCAGTCGGTGCTGGAAAGCTGTTTCTTTGATGAGTTTTTCATGAATATCACCTCCTGAATGATAGTTTCCATCGAAAAAGGAAAATAAAACAGGAAAGTAATTCATATTTTTTCACTCGAGATAATCTGAAATCAACCCCCAGGCATCTTCTAATTTCTCCAGCGTCCACGCCGCGTTCGCCGGGCTCGTGGAGGGAAGGGAGACTGCCGGGATCCCGGTCATGGTCTCCTGATATTTTTTATAATAGTTCCAGGAAGTCTTCCCATTGCAGAAAATTGCCTGAATACTGGAGGCAGACAGGATCCGGGAAAGGTCGTTGGGCACGACATCGCGGATGGAGCTGTCGCTGGAACCTTCGATCGAACAGGATGCGATCACGTCCCAGAGGGCGATATGATGGGAGAGGAGAAATTCCTTTTTCTCATCAATGGAGACGGGGACTGGGCTCTTAAGGACGCCGGCCAGAGTCTTCCAGAACCGGTTCTGCGGATGATGATAGAAAAAATGACCTTCCCTGGATTTGACAGATGGGAAGGAGCCAAGGATCAGAATCCGGGAGCCGGAGTCAAAAACAGGTGGAATCGGGTGTGTGACGGTATTCATGATGATAAACCTTTCAATATATCCTGTATTATGGTGGAAAGAGGTGGAAGTCTTCTCGATTGAGATAAAACAAGCCGCCCATGTTGTATTGTAGCTTTTCTGAAATTTTTTGTAAACAGATAAATTTCATACTTTTTTTATTGCCTTATGGGGAAACTCAACTTATAATGATTAGGTATCACAAAATCATGGGTCAGTATACCCACATGTGATATATGCGCAAAAGAAGTGGAGAAAATCAATGGACAACAACAATCAGAACAGAAATGGCAGAAAGCGGCCGAGCGGGCAGAATATCGGGGTGCTTGCCCTGATTCTTGTGGTCACGCTGATCGCTGTGACCGTCATGAACAACATGGTCCGCAAAAACCAGACTCAGGAACTGGGGTATGAGGAATTTGTGGAGTACCTGAAAGAGGGAGAGATCGATACGGCGAAGCTTTCCGGCAACCGGATCTATTTAACGCCGAAGACTTCTTCCACGAAGCTTTCCCGCTTTATCCAATATTATACAGTGAGAATTCCGGATTCCGATCTGGCAGAGAGACTTTTAGATTCCAACGGAGTCCATGTTGTGGCGGAAGATACGAGCACGAGCGCGAATATTCTGAACTTCCTGATGGGCTGGGTTCTTCCGTCGGCGCTTATGATCGGACTTCTTTATATGATGTACAGCCGGATGGGCGGCGGAGGAATGATGGGCGTCGGAAAGAGCAACGCCAAGGTCTACGTCCAGAAGGAGACAGGAGTTACGTTTGCGGATGTGGCAGGCGAGGATGAGGCGAAGGAATCCCTTGTGGAGATCGTCGATTTCCTGCATAATCCCCAGAAATATTCAAAGATCGGCGCAAAACTGCCGAAAGGAGCTCTCCTTGTGGGACCTCCGGGAACCGGTAAGACACTGCTCGCGAAGGCGGTAGCCGGTGAGGCTCATGTTCCGTTCTATTCTCTTTCCGGTTCTGACTTTGTGGAGATGTTCGTCGGCGTGGGCGCGTCCCGTGTCCGTGATCTCTTCAAGCAGGCACAGCAGTCCGCACCGTGTATCATCTTTATCGATGAGATCGATGCCATCGGACGCAGCCGTGA
>CAKRNI010000089.1 GCA_934370915.1 uncultured Lachnospiraceae bacterium | reverse complement strand
CATCCCTTTTTCTTCGCATACAGGATATACTGGACCACGTCGTCCGTGATCATCTCCCCCGGCGCCAGGATCGGGATTCCCGGCGGATAACACATCACAAACTCCGCACAGACTCTTCCCGAAGACGCTTCCACCGGAACAGAGACCTTCTCGGAGTAGAACGCTTTCTGCGGGGACATCACAACCTTTGGAGAAATGTACTCGCCAGAGAGCAGTCCGGAGCTGTCTTTTTTGTAGAGACGCTCGATATCATCCAGAGCACCAACAAGGCGCTCGATGTCCTGGATACGATCTCCGATGGAGATGTAAGCCAGAATGTTGCTGATGTCACCGAATTCGATCTGGATATCATACTCGTCGCGCAGAAGATCATAGACCTCGATTCCCGCAAGTCCGATGTCTCTTGTATATACGGAGAGCTTCGTCACATCGTAATCGAAAATGCTGTCACCGTTCACCAGTTCTTTTCCATAAGCATAATAGCCGCCGATGGAGTTGATCTCCCGTCTCGCGTATTCTGCCATCTCAACGACCTTCGCGAAGGATTCCTCGCCGCGGAGAGCCAGATTTCGTCTTGAGATATCAAGACTGGAAAGAAGCAGGTAGGATGCGCTTGTAGTCTGGGTCAGATTGATGATCTGGCGCACATAGTCGGTGTTCACTCCCTTATTTAAAAGAAGAAGCGAACTCTGGGTCAGGCTTCCGCCGGACTTGTGCATGGATACCGCCGCCATATCAGCTCCCGCTGCCATTGCGGAGATCGGAAGATTCTTTCCGAAATACAGGTGGGTTCCATGGGCCTCGTCCGCGAGGACCTTCATGCCCCTCGCATGGGCAAGCTGTACGATCGTTTTTATATCAGAGCAGATACCGTAATAGGTCGGGTTGTTGACGAACACCGCAACCGCGTCCGGATTGTCCTCGATGGCCTGTTTTACTTTTTCGACCTGCATTCCCAGTGAAATACCGAGTCTCTGGTTCATCTCCGGATTTACATAGATCGGGATTCCGCCGCAGAGCACCAGAGCGTTGATGACGCTCTTATGTACGTTTCGCGGTAAAATGATCTTATCTCCGGCTTTTACCACCGAGAGGATCATGCTCTGGACCGCCGATGTCGTTCCGCCCACCATCAGATAGGCGCTGGCCGCTCCGAATGCCTCCGCCGCAAGCTCTTCCGCCTCACGGATCACGGAGACCGGATGACAGAGGTTGTCAAGCGGCTTCATGGAGTTTACGTCCAAAGATACACATTTTTCGCCTAAAAGCTGTACCAGTTCCGGATTTCCGCGTCCTCTCTTATGTCCCGGTACATCAAACGGGACAACTCTCTTCTTTTTAAATGCCTCGAGCGCTTCATAGATCGGGGCTTTCTTTTGTCTCTCTCTGTCCATGGTTTTGTTCCTCACGCATTTTATTGATTGCGCATCATCTGAATAATAAAAAAAGCAGATGACGCCAAAACCATCATCTGCTCAAAACGATTCTATTCCATTGGGGTCTGGGGCGCGTCACTCCGCTCCCGTCTGCCTCTGAGCTTTATCGTTTTTTCTTCCAAGTCTGCAATCGCAAATATATTGTCCCTGCACTTATTGACCGATTCACAAGATGATGTGTTTTCAAACACTGATTATAAAGTAATCAACTTATAAATTTGAGCTTTTAACTCAATCAATAATGTGGGCTTAACCCCACGCGGCGCTTGACCCGCCTGTCCGATGGGCTTAACTTCCGTAGTCTGTTCTGCGGGAGTGGTCATTACATACATTTGCATGAAAACGATAAATGTCTCTTCACACTATTTCTATCATACATGAAAAAACATAGAACTGTCAAGTAAAAATTTCCATTTGTCCTATGAGAAGATAAAAGCAGGGATCCATCAACCATAAAAGTTGATGGATCCCCATGAAACAGAATCACACGCTATCATTCTGTATGTTTCCGGTCACCATTGCACCGGTCTTTGGATCCAGATAATAGAGATGTCCATCCTGCGGATCTGTAAACCAGCCGGTCTTCATCGCTCCCTTGGTACCGTCAGATACCGGGTTCAGATAATACCAGTTTCCATCCACATCCTTAAACCAGCCGGTCTTCATCGCTCCCCGCGTACCGTCAGATACCGGATTCAGATAATACCAGTTCCCGTCTGTGTCCTTAAACCAGCCGATCTTCATGGTTCCCTGCGCGCCGTCAGATACCGGATCCAGGTAATACCAGTTTCCATCCGCATCTTTAAACCAGCCGGTATCCATGTACCCGTCCGCACCAAAGTGATACCAGTTCATCATTCCATTGTCCGTTATCTGCTTCCATGCATTGGATACACGACGTCCATCGCTATCATAGTATCTCCATCTGACTACGCCATTGACTTTCTTTGTTTCCCATGCATTTCTGGTCACATTCCAGTCGGTATCCTCTCTGTCACTGTCAGAACCGGTGTTCCTGTCACCTTTCGGATTATCAGGAGTTGCAGAACCAGGTTTATCGTCTTCCTTCGGATTATCAGGAGTTTCAGGACTGCTGCTTTCCAGGACTGCCTGCGCCGTCACACGGTGTCCTTCTGCCTGATCCAGCGCATCTAGGAGTGCTTCGTTCACAGTTGTATACAACGTGCCGTTGATCTTCCAACCCTTGAACACAGCTCCATCCTTGCTGACTGTCGGAAGCGCTTCATCCATCTGCTCCAGGGTATAGCTCCGCTCTCCGACTCCATGATCAAATGCAACCGTTCCCTTTCGGCTGTCTGAGAGCAGCTCAAAGGTACTAAAACCATCCTTGTTGACAAACTCTGCCATCGCACTTCCCTGTTTTACCCTTACTGTTACAGGATAATATACAATTCTTCCATTATGAAGCAGATGGCGGATAAAGAGATCCTCGGTCGGATAAACTGCCGGGAGTGGCAGGGTGATCGTAACCGGGATTCCGACCTTCTGTGGGATCGCTGAGCCGATCAGAACTGTATTCTTACCGTTGCCTTTCTCCTGCATGGTCTCATTCTTTCCGGCTGTTGTGGCTTTTACATTGTATAATGCGGTGATTTCAAAAGTGATCACATTCACTCCCTGTTTTTCGGTCACACCCTTTACTTCCACCGACATATGCGGCTCAACCACCAGTCTTACCTTCTTTCCGGCGGTATCGACTCCTTCCTTCTGAAGTTTTTCCTTCGCTTCCACTCCGGAAATCGTCTGATCTTCTCCTATTTTTACGATCACATCCCCGTTTTCTGTTTCCCGGATCAGATCTGCTGCCACAGTATCCAGTCCGGTAATCTCCGGGGTCTTCTCTTCCAAGAGGTTAGCAATCTTTTTTACCTCCTCCGGTGCATCTGCCGGAACCGGTGCAATCTTCGGCTCTGCCACGGAAATCTCCGGTGCCTGTGCTTTTCCAACAGTAATTTTCCTGGTCACCGTCGTTCCATTGTAGTCACTATCCCCGGCAACCTCAGCCGTCACAAGGACCGTTCCGGCTCCGATGATCTTCGCCTCTGTTTTTCCGTTCACTTCTGATAGCTCCAGAACTCCATTTCCGTCAGGAACGGAGAATTTCACAGCTCCGGTTCCCTTCTGTCCGGTAAGTTCCAGTGCAAATGGATCATCACCGTAGATTTTTCCATTCACTTCTTCGATCTGTACCTTGTCTTCGTCTGCTTTTCCGACCTCGAAGCTGCAGCTTACCTGTGCAGGATCATTGTAATTTTCCTTCTCTGGGCCGTCAGCCGGAAGCACATATTCTGCCGAAATTTCATGCGTACCGGCAGAAGGACCCGAATATTCCATGGATGCGGTTCCATTGGTCAATGGGATCGGCGTCTGATTGAGTTGCTGTCCATTTTCATAAAATATTACCGTTCCGGCCAGCACATCCTGATAAGCTCCCTTCGCTTCCAGAGTCAGAACATAAGTATCTTCCACATTTCCAAGAACTGCCAGGAGTCTCTGCATCAGACCGTTTTTCTTTCCGGCTTTCAAATTCAGGGAAATGCTTCCCTTCTGAACGGTGATCGGTCTGGAATTATTACCTGCCGTGTAATTGGTGCCACTTGCCACACTTATCGTTACCGTTGCCGTACCTGCGCCATGGATCGTTGCCCGGCCATCTGCATCAACCGTCAGTACATTCGCAGAGTCGCTTGTCTTGGTCACCGTTCCATCTCCAACGGTGGTAACTCCAGTCAATGAAAAATCAGGATCGCCATATGTTTTCGTTCCCGGCCACTCTGCATCATTGATCGTGATCGAAGATGCTGCTTTTTCGATCGTTGCGGTTGCACTGGAAGGAATGTTGACCTGGTAGTTATCCGGATCGGCTGTTGCTCCGCCACCGCTCGCTGCTGCTCCTGTTATCACTGCCTTCGAAGCATCGATCACAACCTCTTTATTGGTTCCGGCATTTTCATCCTTAAAAGCGGCTGTTAAGCCTGTGATCTGCAGTTTTTCATTTCCGGCACCTGTTTTCACACCAGTGTCTATCATGAGTGGTTGCTGTACAGTTGCTGTTGTCGTGCCATCATAGGTCTTATCTTCTACCGCAACTGAAAAATTCAGTGGGTACTTAGAAATTTCCGGTACCACGGAATCTGTTAATGTCCTATCGTATGAAGCACTTGAATCTGTCGGTGTAAATTTCACGGTATAAGCCTTGTTATCTTTTACATTCGGATAAATACCAGATGCTGAACTACTATTTTCCGGTTCCCAGCTCCAGGTTCCGGCTACCGGTTGATTTGCACCATTATACACACCATAACCAGAAGCCAGGGAAACCGGAATCTGAGCAAGTGAAACCCCATAAGTCCCCTTCGCATCCCACTTTTGTGTTCCGTTTCCTACAATTCTCAGTGTATCCTTGGTAGACACATTAAGCGGTTCCGTTCTCTCAGAAGCAAATGCATTCTCTTTCGCCCTTATTCTGCTGGTTACCTGATATCCATGTGCCGGATATAATCCCTGAATTTCCGTACCGTCAACCCATGTAAATGCTCCGTCTGAATCTACATCACGGTATCCATACTCAATGTCATTTTCCGGATTCGTTCTATTTATGGTAATCGTCGTACCGGTTATAGTCACCTCATTCTCAGTTATTGCAGCCGGTGCTGCCGTTCTTTTAGGAATCGTGATACTTTTAGGTTTTCCGGCAAATTTCTTATCCGTGTTGCTTGCAGCATACCGATAATAAACCGTACTCTCATGATCGGAAGAAATGATGTCTGTAATCGAAATTCCTGATCCACTGCCCATTTTTGCAGATGTCCAGCTTGGAGAGGTATTGGTTCCGTTTACAATCACATACTGTAAAGATGAGGAAATTGTGATTTCTTCCTTCCCATAATCAATATTCGGCTTGTTCGATTCTTCCGGAATCGCCTGTGTTTGCAAATCCGCCACCAAAACCGCTTCACTGGCTGACATGGACGAGGATGCTTTCTTGCGAATATAGACTGGTACAGACCCACCATTTTCACGAATGTTATCCAGCAGCCTTGTCAGACAAACCATACCACCCTGTCTTATAGTTGTCCATGACTGTGCATCATTAGAAGCAGCATACTCCAGATCGCAGGAAGCTTTATTCTCTAAAGTCTCCTGTTCGTAATTGATAGAAACATCAGCAGCCTTAGGTGCCTCCTGCCGCATTTTTTCTGTCTGGAAATTTACATAGGTTACATCAAGAGATAATTTACCATCCTTTTTAATCATCAGTCTGACATGATATTCTTTGTCCGGAGCTAAATCCTGAATAGTATACTCATAGTTTCCGGAAGAACTTTCCTGAAGTGACGTTCCATTCAAGAACATATCCTCTAATGTCCGCTCATCCTCGCCGGAGGTTAAGAAAAACTTAACCTCTGCTCCGGGAGTTCCTGTTGCCTTAAGTGTAGCAGTCGCTTTTATGTCAGAAATCGTCTTAATATCCGTGACAGCTGCGGAAGTGATACTTGCCGCATTATTATTAGAATATGTACCAGTAGCTGAATCATAATATACCGTCTTACTGTACTTGCGGAAATGCGGGTAATCCTCCGTTCCGATCATCTGTCCCCACGTACCATCTGATTTTTCACCGTTTAATTTATAGGCAATTTCTCCGGATTTCAGTTTTTCTTCGCTTATAGTAGTAATACCCGGAGTACTATAACCAGTCTTTTTTGTCTCATAACAGTTCGTAAAACTAACCCTATCATTGGACGGACTTCCTGACGATTGTCCTGATACAGCCAAGCAATTAGTCATCGCTCCGTCTTGACAACCAGCTAAAAAATTTGTTCCTACTACAAAACAATTCTGAATTTTGAAATCATAAGCGGAATAACACAACCCGCAATTCCAATCACCTTCCAACACCAGCCCTATATTTCGTACATGCCCATTTTTAATCCTTGCCACCAGTCCCCGCTTATAACTTGTATTGTCATTAGCAGGTCGCAGTCCGGAAATTACATGATAATTTCCCTCAATAGTCCCCTTGAAAAACTTATCAGTTATGTTTCCAATGCTTGTCCAGTCACGTCCGCTCGGGATCTTAATATCCTTCATCAGCTTCAGATTGCTCGTATTAAGGATTTTACCATCATTAAACTGCTTTGCAAACCAGAACAGCTGACCGGCATTATAAATCTCATAATATTCCCCCGACTTTATTGCCTCCTGATATGCTGCACCACATGCTTCACAAAATCCATCTGCATTATAGTACTCATGACTACAAACGGTATCATCATGAAACATCTCGATTTCATTTGGTGTTGTTGTCGAAATTGT
Organism: uncultured Lachnospiraceae bacterium; assembly: GCA_934370915.1. Taxonomy (GTDB): domain Bacteria; phylum Bacillota; class Clostridia; order Lachnospirales; family Lachnospiraceae; genus Pilosibacter. The sequence continues at coordinate 3,015 of CAKRNI010000089.1, read as the reverse complement.
CTTACCTGAGACTGTGATCGGATTGCCGTCATTTAAGCCTGGTACCGTCACCGAAATCTCTGTGTTTTCCTCATTTTCCGGCAGATATACCGTCAGATATCCCGTGTTCGCTTCATCATACGAAATCTGCATGGAAGGAATGACCATAGCTGCACTTTGACCTTCTTGATTGATCAACGGTTCATCATTCTGCTTGATCGTGATATCGGTTGCCTGTAATACCTGATCGCTCGTGATCGCCGTGGAAACAAATTTTAATCTTGTCTCATAAAGAGGAATTCCGGTCTTCAAAGTAATCGTTGCATTCTCATCATCAACGTCAGCTGCCATCTGATAAACATAGTTTTCTCCAAGCGTCACATCTACCGTTACCTGTGTCTCTGACGTTAATGGTTTCAGATAATTGGATGCCGTAAGTGTGCCTTGATAAGCGCTCACCTTCATCGTCCCTGCATCCCAGGTAATCTCTCCCACGCTGATCGTCACCGGATAAGAGCTTTCGGTGAATCGTCCATCCGCAATCGTGCCCTGAATGGTATACTTTTTCAGTTCGAAATTTTCACTTTTCGGGAAATAATCACCACCATTTAAGTTGACTACTGCCTGATCACTGATGGAAATGGAGCCCTCCAAGGTACCCTCCTGCAGCGCTTGGCCTGGTTTCACTCCGATACCGATCGCATATACTTCATTATTATACGCAATGGCTGAAACCGTTCCGCCATTGATCTTAATATCACCATACTTGTATCTACCTTCGCCTATCGGTTTTGCTCCACCGCCGCCAGTGCCGATTGCGGATCCGGGGCGTCTTCCTGCGTTCGTAACATATCCTCCACAGGCTGTCACATTGCCACCATTGATTTCAATCCGATCCACGCAGCCGTACGCTCCACCGCCAATTCCTGCTCCACCGTATACATTTTTAATATCCTTGGGGTAGCTTCCATGTCCGCCCTTGGCATACACAGTTCCGCCGTTGATGACAATGGTACCGATGCCGCCCTCTAAACCGCCGCCAATACCTGCTGCCATCCCGCTGCCATAAGCTTCGATATCGCCTCCGTTGATCTCAATCCTCCCCAAGGAACCCTTTCTCATGCTCGACGCACCAATTCCGGCACCTACTCCACCGGTTGCTTTTAATCTTCCCTCTCCGCTGATCGTCAGGGTGCAGCCTTCCGGCACCTCAATAGCCGCACACATATCACCGCCCTTGAGTGTATTTTTTCCCTCCAGAATCAGATTCAGTTTTGCACCATCTCCCAGTCGGATCGCCGGTATCCAGTTACTTGCTGTCGTAGCGTTATTGTCGATCGGAATCTGGATATCCAGATTCGAAATCGTGATTGTAGCCTCCACACCACTAACCTGAATAATATTGGTCGTACTGCTTCCCGTGATAGTCGCATCCTTATACTGTTCCAATGTGTTGCTGTTGATGACGATACCGCCATTCGCAATATCATAAGTATCTGTTGATGCCAGCAAAGCGATTCCGCCGTCCATGCTGACCTCGATCTCCGGAAGCTCCACGCCCGCTGCCAAAATATACTCTCTCGGAAGAACCGGAAGATAATAATAGAAACCACTTTCATCTTCCCGGTTCTCATCCGGCTCCCAAGTAACGCTGATATCCGTCAGCACCGGGATATCTTCTGAGATTTCCTCATCTTCAAACTCATAATCCTCAAGAAAATCCCCGGCATTGCTGTCGGTCGCGATCAGAAACGTACCCTGCTGGTCTTTCTCCTGAACTTCCTGTTTATCTGCTTCCTCCTCATCATTACTATCCGACACATTTTCTGAATTTTCTGTTTCCGGAGTTTCCTCCTCATTCAGATTTTCTTTCTTTGCATTACTGCCGGTAGCAATTCCAAAGTCTTCTTTCTTATCACGGTCGTCTGCTGCCGCTTTCTCATCTTCCGCGTCCTTATCGCGATCCGCATTATTTTTCTGATGATCCACGTTCTTATATTCCACCACCGAAGCCTCGATCGTCTCCGGGAAATTCAGATAATCCTCAAAGTTTTCTCCGGCATCCGCAGGGATCTGAATATGCGCGACCTCCTCCGGTAATTCCGTAAATCCCGTGATCACTTTCAACTTTTTTGTAGGAACTGCAGCGAACGTTGCAGACGGTATGCATAACTGCATCGCCATCATTGCCGCCAATGCTGCAGATACGATCTGCCGTTTCTTCTTTTTATACCTCATATCCATTTCCTCCTGTTGTCATTATTTTCTATATAGCGTGACGGTTTTGTTCTCTCCGGTAATATTTTTTATTCATACTTTTAAGCCGGGAGACTGCTTCCCCCTTCTGACTATAGCTGCATAGCGCAATTCGCATTTCCATACCTCCGTTTCCTGATGGACTCCATCGCCTCATATAGCTCCTGATCACTACAATCTATGGAGAGGAATGCCGGGATACGAAGCTGATACGCGATCAGGGCGAAGTTTTCATCATCGCTCCACCAGACAAGCGGTACTTCCGGTGCCAGCCGCTTCGCCTGAATGACAGCCTCCAATCCCCTTGCCCCGGTCATTGCGATGACAACCGCATGATATCGGCTCCGCCGCAGTGCCTGAGATAGCTGCTTCTCATTCCATAGCTCGTCGATGACAAGCTGCCCATCCCCATCAAATAGGGAGCGCAGCCTGCTTTCAAACCATTCCACATTTCTCAGCTCCGTACAAAGTGCGATTTTCATGCCGGGCCTCCTTTCCCGAAAAGAAAAATGAAAAAGAATCCTGCTTGCAGGATTCTCCGCCTGCGGCGGGGCGCGACAGCGGCACTCTTCCTTTCCGCCGCAGTGCGATCCTCGCAGAGCGTTTTTGATTTCATAGGACGAACTTTCCTATGAAATCAAAAAATCAGACCTTCTCACCTAAAAGGCTGGTAATATAATTAGCGTAGCATCTTGTCAAGAGAAATGCAACCGACTTTGTTTAAGACGCAGGTTTCCTGTTTAAGACGCAAGTTTTTCCTGCGGTTTTATGTTATACTAA